>JBOGRL010000161.1:0-4644 GCA_050749505.1 Nitrososphaerales archaeon | reverse complement strand
GCTCAAGCAAGGGTATGCTTTGCAAAAAAGATCGGTATTCGGTCTGCTTCTCAGCGCCTCTGTGCACGTATCCGGGATCGGGAACGCAGTCAACGATAGTGTCACCTTCGATCGATACCGTGAAACGAAAGTGGCCCGCTCCCGGATGCTGAGGCCCGATGCTCACGGTCAGTTTGTCATCAGCGATCTTTTGCGTCACAAATGCAGAGTCTGCGCTCATCGACAACTTCCCTTACCCTGTCTCCAATCTTCCTGGCAACCGGTAAGCTTTCAGCATGGGTGGGATGTCGTTCCAGTCTTCGGGAAGCATGAATCGAGACAGGTTGGGGTGCCCATGAAAAGTGCAACCAATCATTTCAGCCGTTTCGCGTTCGTGGTAATTTGCTGAAGGGTAAAGCTCAATCAGAGACGGAAGCACTGAGTCATTTTGCGGAATGCGACAGCAGAGTGCGAGTATTATTCGTCTTAGTCCAACCCCGTCGATCGAGCCGAAGTGGTAAGTTATCTCAAGCTGTTTTTCTTTTGGAAAATCAGTTCCAGTTACGTTGGCTACGTGATCGAATTTCAAATCGTCGCGAACAAGCTTTGCCACCTCTAGCAAGTTTTCCCTCGAAACAGAAATCTTGATCCGATTGGGCTTTGCAAAATCTACCTTCGCCTTGTCGCCGAGCTTTGTTAACGACTCGATGATAGCTTTTTCCTCGCTAGGAAGGTCGGATTTGGGTTGTGCGACAGACATGGCGTATACTACTATTATCCTATCTGATGCTGGCTTTTCTGATCTTGTCCTGGAGAAGAATGATCGCATCGATCAACATTTCAGGTCTCGGGGGGCAACCAGGAACGTAAACGTCAACAGGTACTACTTGATCTACGCCTGGCAAAACATTGTACGAGTCAAAATAAACGCCTCCGGTAATCGAGCACGCACCCATTGCAATACAATACTTCGGTTCCGGCATCTGATCATAGATCCATCGCAGCCTCGGCGCCATTTTTCTGGTAACGGTGCCGTGAACAACTACGAGATCGCACTGTCTTAAAGAACCAAAAGCTTCGAGTGTCCCGTACCTCTCGACATCAAACCTCGGACCTGAAACTGCTCCCCACTCGATGCTACAGCAGGCAGTCTCGAGATGGACGGGCCACAACGAGTATAACCTCCCCCAGTTAGCAAGATATGTCACAGGGTCAGCAATAGCTTCTTGAATGACTTGCTTTGCCTTGCCCACAAGTATGCTCAATCCTGGGCCGTCTCTTGCCGCGGCAGGCCCTTTTTTTGTTTGTAGCTGCTCGGCTACCATAATTCTTTCTTCCCCGCTATACGAAGCGCGAAACCAAGCGGTATAAAGATGACTAAGAGGAAGAGTCCGATCACGAAAGCTGTTTGTATAGACGAAAGTTCGATCGTGGTTGTCCCCCAGGCAAACAAAAACATGGAGATAACATCCATCACCACGAATATCAAAAGATAGGCATAGTATTGCATCATCAGGTGAACTCTTGCTTCCCCGGTCGGGACTTGGCCAGCTTCAAACGTGGCTCGTTTCATCGGAGTCGGATTGCGCGGAGCAAACAGCCACGGAATCAGAATAACTGGTACTGCAAAGATTATCCCGAATCCTGCGGTCAGCAAGATTAGCGCAAAACCGCCTGCCATCTTGCTAATCAGGGACTTATTCCTGAATAGTTTATTTAAATATTGAGTGAGACGATTGAAATTTTTTGAAAAAATTGAAATCCGCTATCTTGAAAATTGCGGACATGATGCGGCGCTTTTTGATCGAGAGGAAAAACTACGCCCGTCTTCCTCGTCGTCCACCGGCTCGGCGAGTCGTGTCGTGAGGAATAGGTGTCACATCCTCGATTCGCCCGACTCTGAAACCACTTCGCGCGATTGCTCTGATCGCTGCCTGAGCGCCAGGACCTGGAGTCCTTGGACCTGTCCCGCCGACAGCTCGAACCTTAATGTGAACCGCGCTTATTCCCTTTGACTTTGCGACTTCTGCGGCTGCTGAAGCGCTCTTCATTGCGGCATAAGGAGATGATTCAAAGCGATCTGCTTTAACGTGTCTTCCACCGGAGCTGAATGAAATTGTCTCAGCCCCTGTGAGATCTGTCATGTGTACTATGGTGTTGTTGTAACTGCTGTAAATGTGGACGATTGCCCATCTTTCCTGCTGCTGTTGCGGTTGTACTGCTGCTTCCAAAATATTTTTTCTACTCCCTAAGATGCCTGCGCTTGCGGGGTTTCAGTCGAGGGCGGTACTGCTGCTGCCTCGGATGCAGCAGCTGATTGCGCAATTCTTGAGAAACTCGAGCCCTCACTGTAACTCAACGAGCCTTCCTCCACCGGAGAAACAATGTAAGAAGGGATCGTGATCCTTCTCTGATTTAGGGCAATATGCCCGTGGGAAATAAATTGTCTAGCTTGATACGGGCTCTTCGCGAGGCCGCGCTTCCAGACAAGAGTTTGCAGCCTTCTTTCCAGAAGGTTTTCTATTGTAAGCGATAGTACATCATCAAGAGTATTTTGAATACCCTGAACTAGCCCGAGTTTGTTCAGGTGATTCAGGAGCTTTGGCTCTTCCCTTCCCCGAACATCCGACGATGCGGCGAGAAGTTGGCGGGCCTGTTTTCGAAAGTTTGAAAGTCTGGTCTGCGCCCTCCAAAGTTCTCGTTTGTTTCTCAAGCCATAAGTTCCGAGCAAGAAAAGTTCCTGAGAAAGCTGGTCGCTCTGCCAGGGGTTCCTAGGAGGAGTGAACTTTTTTCTTGGTTTCTTTGGGTCTCCCAAGTCACTTCTTCTCCGCGTTCTGTGCTGCCCGCGCGGCGACCTGTGCTGCCTGCAGCGAAGATTTTTTCACGCCGACTGTTCGACCCTTGCGGCCGGTTGTTCTAGTTCTCTGTCCCCTTACTTTAAGCCCAAGGCTGTGACGGATTCCGCGCCAAGAGAGAACGTTTCTCTCCCTATCGATGTCATTCTTTATCATAAAGTCAAGATCGCTCCCTATTCGGTGCAAATTAGTACCCGAGTCAACATCCTTCCTGCGGTTCAAAAGCCATACCGGCAAATTCAAGGACTTTGTATCTTTTAGGGCAGACTCGATCTGCTGCAATTGCTTGTCGTTGAGTTGGCCCAGCCTAGATTTTGGCTCGAGTTTCAACGATGAGACCATCGCGTTGGCGTAGCTGTCGCCAACGCCCTTTATCTCGGAAATCGCGGGAACCAGTTTCTTGGTTCCATCCAAGTCTCTTCCAGCTACACGGACAATGTGTCTAAACTCTTGCTGTGACATAGTGGAGGGACAAACTCCGCGAACCGCATATAAAACATTAATCCAAGCTTCGATTGGATTGAAGAACCAGATTTATTGTTATTTCACGTTTCAAGGACTTTGTTACTTAGAATCTTTGCATTTCTCCCAAAGTTTGATAATTTATATATAACGAGTGTATTTTTCCGCAAAAGGGCTGGGGGTTCGCGTAAGCTTATGGCAAAAATCGATGATATAGATTTGAGGATACTGGCAGAGCTGCAAAAGGATGCAAGCATAAGCGTGCCGAAGCTGAGCAGGAAAATCAATGTCAATTCTTCGGTCGCCTACAGCAGGATCAAGAGGTTGACCAAAAGACAACTGATCAAGAGGTTTACGATTGAAGTAAACGAGTCTGCTCTGGGATACGGTGTCTCTGCAATGATTGGGTTGAACATAGATTCGAAATATCGGGAACAAATCCTTGAAGAGATGCTGAGGATGGAAGAGCTCAGGGATGTCTACGAGGTAACGGGCAGGTTTGATCTACTGATTAAAGTAAAAGCACGCACGCTGGATGAACTCCACGAAACCGTTTCTGTCAAGATTGGCAAGCTGAACGGTGTACTGCACACTGAGACGTTCATCGAGATGAGGCGCAGGGAACGGGATAATGCTTACGCAGCCCAGAAGGCTTAAGGATTTATTTAGGTAAATCGATAGAATATCAGGTAGTCGGTGCATAGTATATGGTAGAAAGGACAGCAATCGTAAAGGAACTCGCGCAGGTAGTTGATCCCGAGGTCGGAGTCCCCATCACGGAGATGGACCTGGTTGACGATATCGGCATAGACGACGGTACAGGCATTGTCACAATCGGGTTCCATCTAACAGCCCCGTTTTGCCCACCAATGTTTGCTCTTGAAATAGCTCAGGACATCAAGAGAAGAGTCGGAGGCCTAGAAGGCGTAAAGGACGTAAAGGTCTCGATGACCGGGCACTTCATGGCTGACGAGATCAATAGACGCGTCAATTCCGCGCCCGCAACACCCGCTCCGACCAGCTAAGAAGAAGATGATTTAGGTTCTTCTTCCTCGGTGCTCAGCATCTTTTCTCCGAGATAGCTGTAAAGCGCGGATTTCATTACTTTCAGCGGTAGCAATGCGCATTTTATCCTCACAGCTCCCAGGTTAGGCGATCCCAGGTTTTCAAGCAAGATCGTCTTGTCTATTTTTCTCACCTCTTCGATACTTTTCCCCATCACTACTTCAGTGAGCATCGACGCTGAAGCCTGCGAGATGGCGCAACCGTCCCCGTTGAACTTGATATCCGAGACCTTTCCATCGGAAAACTTTAGCTGCATCTCAACTACATCTCCGCAGAGAGGGTT
>JBOGRL010000160.1:0-2197 GCA_050749505.1 Nitrososphaerales archaeon | reverse complement strand
GAATAGAGCTTGAGTAGTATGGAGGCATTCCTTAATTGATATCTTCGAAAGTCGAGACCCGGACGAGTAAACCTGACCAGGAAAAAAAAGAAATTGAAACCGAACAAAAGTACAGTTCTGACTTTATCGTTGATATACTTCGAAAGTATGACATCGAATACGTCGCTTCAAACATCGGGTCAACCTTCAGAGGGTTGTGGGAGTCGCTGGTAAACTATGGAGGCGACATCTCTCCAAAATGTATCTCTGTTTGCCACGAAGAGATTGCTGTGGCGCTCGCGCATGGCTACGCAAAGGCTACGGAAAAGCCCATGGTCGCTCTCGTGCACGACTTGGTCGGGCCAATGCATGCAACGATGGCTGTCTACAATGCGTGGGTTGACCGTATACCAGTCATAATATTAGGCGCAAGCGGACCAGTCTCTACTCCAAAGAAGAGACCGTGGATTGACTGGGTGCACAGTGCCAGTACTCCGAATGAACTATTACGGAACTACGTAAAGTGGGATGATTTTCCCATGGACATTCAAAGCGTCCCCACATCATTTGCTCGCGCCTACAATATTGCTGTCACAAATCCTAAGGCGCCCGTTTTCATTTGTTTTGAATTTGATTCGTTGGAGCAAACCCTAGCTCCCTCAGAGACACCAACTCTACCCAGCAGACAAACGCACGCCCCCCCACTTCCTATCGGGGCGGATAGAGAAGCCCTAGAAGGCGTCGCGAAGATCTTGACCAGTTCTGAAAACCCTGTGATAGTCGCAGGCAGGGTCGGTAGAGCAAGGAGCGCGGTGAAATCGCTCGTGGAACTGGCCGAGGTAACCGGCTCCTCAGTGTATGATTCATTGGAAGCTTTCAACTTTCCAAACACGCACGCGCTTGACTACGCCGACAAAGGAATATTTGAAAGGGCCGATCTCATTCTTGCTCTGGAGGCTCCTAATCTCGAGTATGTCTTGACGAGCGTGGACATGCACACTCGCAAGCACAAGTACTTGACAAGAAAAGATACGAGGATCATCAAGATCGGGCTCGATGACCTTGTTGCAAAGTCCTGGGCGTCTGATTACCAAGGCCTCGTCCCAGCAGAACTTTCGATTCTTGCTGATACCTCGGTTGCTATTCCGAGGCTAACCGAGCTTTGCAAGCGCATCATAGACAACTCTCCTTCGCTCAAGAAATCGATCAGCGACCGGATAGAAAGAGCTAGATCAGACCACGAGAAGCTTGCGCAACGCTGGGTCAGGGAAGCAAAGGCTCAGTGGAATGATGTTCCGATATCTTGGCCAAGATTGGCCGCAGAATCCTGGGAGGTTGTGAAAGACAAGCCTTGGGTCGTTGCTTATGGCTGGGTTTTTAGGGACTGGATTCGCAGGCTCTGGAAGTGGGAAGAGCCCGGTTGCTATCTTGGAACCAGCGGAGCTGGAGGCCTCGGGTACGGCCTTCCTGCCTCGATAGGTGCTTCGCTTGGCTTGATGAAGCAGAATAAACTCGTGATAGACTTTCAGCCTGACGGCGATCTACTTTACACGACGAGCTCGCTGTGGACTGCTGCGCACTATAAGGTTCCGCTTCTCGTCGTGATGCTCAACAATAAGAGCTACTATAACGATGCTAATCACAACAAAGTGATTGCGGAAATTCGTGGAAGAAATCCTGATGCTGCTTTGCACAATGGCGGCGACATAGACGACCCTCCGGTAGATTTCGCGAGGCTCGCCCAGTCAATGGGCCTGCACGGAATGGGCCCCGTGGAGAAACCTGAGGAATTGAAGTCTGCATTAGAAAGAGCAGTACAAACAGTGGAATCTAAGAGAGAGACTGTACTCGTAGACGTGGTCACAAAGCCGCGATAGATCCATTGAAAGACTAGTGGCAAGGAGCAAAGCGTTCCTTGCCGAATCCGCCGATCAGGAAACACGCAGAAATCGAATGTACCTGTCAGCCGATCTCCTAACCGCAGCTCTAGCCTTGGAAATAATCTCCAAATCTTCAAACGAACTATACATTCGTTCAAACTTGTAGGTGCAAATTGTATCCGCCATGCGCCGAACTATTTTCCCAGAGAGCGGTATCATGTTTGGATAGCTGTACATGAAGGCAGCCCATCTTCTGTCTTCTGCGGATTTTATTATATCGCCGGATAGGACAACCCCCCTGCTGTTTGCCCCTTGCGGCCAGTGCAACACAGTACCAC
>JBOGRL010000159.1:0-8162 GCA_050749505.1 Nitrososphaerales archaeon | reverse complement strand
TTCCTGTACCTCGTTTCGCTCCTGGGAGTTACCGGCGCCAGAAAGAAAATCACCACTTTTAACTTGAGCTTCATTAAACGCGTTTGCGATTTGACCCGCAATTCTTCAATTCCGGTTGCTGTAGGATTTGGCATCTCGGAGCCTGCTCACGTGCGTGCGATTTTGAAGACTGGCGCCGCAGGGGTGATAGTCGGAAGCGCCCTGGTCAATATCGTCGCCAACAATCTAGAGAACGTAGAGTCCGCCTCACGGCAGCTCGCTAGGTTCGTGCGCAGCCTGAAGGATGCGACCAGCGTTTAACCAAGCAACGAGAGTTCGGAATTTCTCGAAGATGATCTGTGCCGCTCCTATTCGTGAGAAAAACTGGTATGCGTCAGGGATATGCCGCATTCTGTCTACAGTATATTGCCTTGTTGCGTTCAGAGCTTCTCGTACGGGGTCAACGCTTGCAGTCATCATTTCAATTATTCAGTCTCAATAACTGATCCCCTTGATGAAGAATTGTGCGACATACACTGTTATCAAACTAATTACTACCAACAGTGTCGCATGCTTGAAACCGTTGGCCGCGCTTTCTTCCCCCATCTTGCCCGCGACGAACCCCATGACCCATGCTTGGACAAATGAGCATATCAAAAGAATGTTTGTCGCTTTCGCAATCACAGCGGGATTTGTAAGTGAAGGGACTCCGGCTTCCGACAGACCCGGTGGGTTCACAAAATAGAGCATCATCGCTGTCGTTAAGACTACCATGATGGCGCCTATGTATGGGATCATTATGTAAGGTCTGACCATGGATTTTCTTTCTTGTTGCAAGAGTGCGTTCTTTTCTGTAAAGTCCGCCAAGTCGACAAACATCTTGGAGCCACCCCCGCCTACGTCAACGACTTCCAGAAGAAGAAAAGCCATTGCGCGTGTGAGCCAGCTCTTGACCTCTGCGGAAAAGTACTCGAGCACTGTTCTGATCGGCGTTCCCCAGCTCAGCTGGGATGAGATTTTCTTGACGTACTGTGTCAAGCCTGCGTAGTCTCTGTCAGCTAATTGTTCAATAGTCTTTTCTGGCGCAAGACCAGTTTTTCTTACTTCAGAAATATCTCTCAAAAAGTTCGGAAGTTTTGATTCGACTGAAGTCTTTTGCTTCATGTATTTCATCTGAATTATTGCCGGGGGTGTGGTCGCAATTGCGAGTCCGATGCCCAGTTGCACATATTGAGGCAATCCAAATGGTACAAAGTAGCAAACCGCCACGATGGGGAGGCAAGCAAGAAAAACATAAAACGGAAAGTCGAAACCGAATGGCTCTCTCGTTTGCGCGCTCCCTATTACGATGATGAAAATCAATGAAATGACCGGAACGAACAAAATTGAAAACATGACTATGAGCGTTGGGTCGAGTGCACTCGCGCCCGCTCCTCCCAGCGCGCCAACTCCTCCAGATGAAATGCCACCGAGCAGGTTCTGTGTCGACCATAGGATAGTGAGAGAGATGCCCATGACGACTGTCACTATGATGTACGCCTCGGCCATCGTACCGATAAAATCAGAACCGCGTTTCACTCTGGCTTCGCTGTATGCAAATATTTCTTTGAGCTTAGATTCCAGATAACTGAGCGCGTCTCCCCCGGTCTTCAATACCGCGACATATCCGCCAATGAAATCTGAGAACATCCTGTTCGGCGTGTACTTTGTGGCTTTCTCTAGGGCAGAAATCGCGTCCATGCCGAAGATTTCGATGTCGAGAAGTATTCTTCTCGCCTCTTTTGCGAAGGCCGGAAAAATCGAATCCGCCTTTGAGATTCGTTTTAGGGTGACAAACGGGGATATGCCTCCCCCAGCCAACACTGTGATGTATCCAACCACGTAGGGGAGCTCATTCTCAAGAGCTGAAGCTCTGGAGGACGAGCTGACCTTCGGCAGGTTGATTATCAGTAAGGGCGGGAGCGCGATGACCGCCGGCAGCGCGATTACCGCTATTCCCAGGCCAGCACGGAAAAGGAGTATCATGCCAGCTATCACGAAGGGAATCGACATAATCGCAACCAACATTCCGATTGAGATTATCCCTTCTGCCGATATGAACAGGTTTGACTTTTTCAGATCAGTGCGAAGCCCAGGAAGTTTCGAAGCTAGAATCTTGCTCAATCTGTATGTGTACTTCAACGAGAACCGAAGCATTTTGTCGAAAAGTGTAATCTTTTGCTGCTGCTTCTTCTTGGCGGGCTTTTTCTTTCTGGTTCTTGTTCTCAGCTCCGGGCGCACCAGCGTCTGGCCCGACTCTGCTCTTTGACTAGGGGTGGATTTTGAGTCTGACAAATATCTTCGCACATCTCTCAAAGTACAGATGTTTTAGACTTCAAATTCCTCACGGCGTTGTGGTTGCATCACAACTTCCGTTTCTTCAGGTTGGGAGAAGGTTCTCGCTGCCGAATCAGCCTTGATTCTCAACATCATACCTTCGGGGTCATTATGGTATTGCGAGAAAACGGTGCTGATTTCGATAAAGTTCCTAATATTTCTCGAACGAAGCCATTGAAGAACCATGATTCTATTCGAGAGCTCCTCGGCTATCTCGTTCATCGATTTGCCGTAGTCTTTCGCGAGCTTCCTCAGTTTGATACTCTTGTCCGTATAATCGTAGAACTTGTCTTTGGTGGGCTCCCAAAGAAACGTCTGAACATATTTGTTGGCGTTCTCAATCTCGTCTACGGAGATGACTCTCCTGACTATTTTTGGGGTCCCAGGAGATCCCGGGTTCGGAATCGCTACCCTCCTTACTGAGAAGATTAAATCAAGGAAACTGATGTACGACGGAGCGACGTCCATGGGCTTCGAGGTGAGCCTTTGGATAGCAGAGCCTGCGTCTTCAGCATGAAGCGTAGCTAAACCTCCGTGTCCTGTAGAAATGGCTTGGAACAAAGCATACGCCTCTTCACCTCTCACCTCTCCCACGACCATGATATCTGGACGCATCCTCATGGCCGTCTTTACCAGATTGAACAGGGTGACCTCGCCTACGTTTACTTCAGAGAGACCATAGCTTAGCCTTGAAACAAGGGGCGCCCAGTTAACGTGGTGAATGTTGATCTCTTGGACTTCTTCGATGGTTACTATCTTTGAATTCGGGTTGACCATTGAGAGCAACGCATTAAGGAAAGTTGTCTTGCCTGAAGCCGTTGCTCCAACCACAACTGCGGTGAACCTGTTCTCTATGAGGAACCACGCGTACGAGGCGATGGTGTAGTCCAAGACTCCGAAATTAATCAGGTCGATGATTGTAATAGGATCTTTTCTGAATTTTCTAATAGTCATTGTGGAGCCTTGTGGCGACACCTCTCTCCTGAAGGTTGCGGCAAGCCTGTGACCTCCCGGGAGCGTCGCATCAACTATCGGAAAGGCTGTACTGACGTGTTTTCCTGACATGTGTACTAGTCTTACGATCGAATCGTCAAGCTTTGACTCGGTCTTGTAGGAAAGATTGGTTTCGATGCTTTCATATTTTCTGTGGTAGACAAAGACCGCTTTTCCTGTTCCATCGACCGAAATGTCTTCTATGTTCGGATCGCGCATTAGGGCGTCGATTCCGCCAAACCCAACAAGGTCGCGCTCCGCGTAGTACAAAATCTTTGCCCAAGAAACATCAGCGTTGCTCTGCTGCGTCAGCTTGTATCTCTCTGCAATTATCTTTGCTTGCTCTGCGAAGTACTTCTTGGGGTCAACGTCTTCCCTCGGCGCCCTGAGCTCAGTCTGAAGAACCGTAAGAATGCTGTTGTACAATTCCAGCTCCTTTCTTGTCAGTTCGAGCTCGTCCACGTAGTAGTACGGGAGTCTCTGTGAAGCATCCTCAGCGATTGCGGCGTAAGCAAACGGCGGAGTGAGTGCGTATCGCTCCACAACTTCAAAGTTCTTGGGGACTGGCTTTCCAGACATCGGTTCTTCGATTACCATCTGCCTAAGCTTGTTAGCAGCTTTGGCAACACCGGCTAGTCCATTAGACGATGATTTTTTCTTTCTAGAGAATCCTGGAATGGAGAATTTCATGATGAAATCATTTTGCTCTTTTCTTAGTTTTCCAAATTATGAAATGCAAAGAATCGCATGGTGTAGTTCCATAACGAGACTGCATCGGAGGCCGAGACATTGACAGATTCCCCTTTTTGCGATTCCGCAAATTAATGGTTATGAACTTGCCCGCTTTACTGCAAAAATGGAGTGTTGGTACTAATCACCAATTCAATTGAATTTCTCGCTTAAAACGAAACGAATTTTTTTGCGCCAGTTGATTTTCTCGCGGATCATTTTCCTTGAGATGTTGGAAAAACAAAGTTAAATGCAGCAACCGGTTAGGTTCGTACAAAAAGAGCTTGTTTCGATACTGTCATCGTCGTCGCCAGATTCAGAAATTGTTCCAGTAGTTGAAGCTTCAAATCTGACCAAGCAGTATGGTTTAGTGACTGCCCGAGATGGATTGGATCTGAGATTGATGCCCGGTGAGATCTATGGTCTGTTGGGCCCCAATGGAGCGGGCAAGAGCACTCTGATCAAAATAATCGCGGGTCTGGTGGAACCCACTTCTGGATCTATCCGCGTCATGGGCTTTGATCATACCGTCGATCCCGTACGCGTTAAATCAAAGATAGGATACGTCTCCGAGAATTCGATGCTCTATGAATCGCTTTCTCCGCGATATTTTTTCGAGTTTGTCGCGTCGATAAGGAAAATCGATCGAAAAGCTGCAAACGAAAGGGTGACCAGGCTTGTCCCTGCATTTAGTCTGGAGCAGTTTTACGATTCTCCGATTGCCACGCTCTCGATGGGAACAAGGCAGAAGGTTTCGATCATTGCTTCCCTTCTGCATGAGCCTCCACTCCTTCTTTTGGACGAGCCCTTGAACGGGCTTGATGCGAAGACGAGCAGGATCGTGAAGGACGTCATATCGCTGCACACAAGGAAAAATGCGGGGGCAGTTCTTTTTTCGACTCACATCATGGAGGTGGCGGAGCAGGTATGTCACAGAATCGGAATCATCCATGAGGGCAAGATTGTCGCGGAGGGGTCGCTGGACGAGCTCAGGAGAAAGGCAAGTGGAATTACGGCATCGGCAAATAATGGAGTTTCGGAATCAATCGGCGCAGCCACAACGCTCGAAGAAGTGTTTCTGAAGCTTACTCATGAAGAAGACGCGATTGCAGGAACAGTTAGAGCGCTAAGGGAAGCGTTCTACGATGACCGGTGAAAAGAAACTCATCTGGGTTGTTGTGCCTTCGTTTTGGACCTGCGCGATGCATGGAAATTATCCGGAGCAGCTTATCGAGAGGTTGCCTACAGATCAATTCAGATGAGCAGAGGACAGGCTCAAGGATACGCTTCTACTTCGTCAGAACAAGACTCGAGGAAGCGATTCAATTCTGCAGCTGGGAGCGCCAAGATAAGTAAAGTTGCTTTCGCAGTTCTTGGGACTATCGGTTCTGCATTTCCTTTTCTCGAATATGCAGTCGCGCCGACTCCAGAAGCCCTAATCAGCGGGGTATCGCTCTCTCTTGCGATCAGCCTTGCGTACATCGTCTTTTATTCACTTCAGATACTTCCATCATTTTCAAGCGGAGAGCCATACTCTATTCTTCTGACTCTTCCGATCAGCGAGCGAGAGTTTTCATGGGTCGCAACCCTGTCGCTAGTTAGGACGTTTGACTATATTGCGGCGAGCGCTACCATCGTCCAAGTGGTGGCTGTCTGGATTTTGACGCATTCCATCTCTGCCACCGTTGTCATGCTGATTGGCGCGATAATCAACATAGTCTTCGCGATGGCGATAGCGCTCTGGTTTTCGAATCTGTTCTACAAGAACCTTTCAAGCGGCAGGCGATCAATTGGCGCAACCATCGGACGCTCGCTCTTCCTGATAGGATGGGGAATCGCCGCTCTGAGTATCGGGTTCATATTCAATTTCATAAGCTATCTCTTGCCTTATCTTACCGGCGCAGTGCTTGGCATATTCACACAACCCAGCGGACTCTTGCTACTTGTTCTTCATCCCTTCTCCATAGGCTTCGCTATTGCGAACATAGTCTATCCGTCTCTTTACGCCTCCGTTCCACTACCCACAAGAACAACGCTGTTGATTCCCAGGTTTGTTCCACCTCTTCTGGCGTACGCGGCATCGCTCGGATATGTTGCTCTATCTTTTATCCTAGGGCGGAGAACGGTTCGCTCAGTCTACAAAATCACGCGGGGTTTCGGCGTCAAGATTTCAGGGCAGGTCGCGAAGGATTTCATGCTAACGCTTCGCTCGCCGCTTGCGGCATACGTAGTAAAGGATCTTCGGCTTGCATCTGCGAATCCGTCGCTTGCATTTCTCTATGCTGCGCCTCTCTTCGAGGTGATCACCCTCGCGGTAATCACAGTTCAGTTCACCGTAATGACCGCTACAGCGATGATAGTCAGCACCATGGTAGGATGCTTCTTTACCACTATGATTTGCTCGACCCTTCTAAATACCGAGGGCTCGGGGCTGGAATACTCAATGTCCCTCCCCCTCAGTGCGAGGACTATCATTGATGCAAAGGCGTTGGTCGCGACGCTGACGTTCTTTCCGGTTCCTCTAGCGCTCCTTGCGATCGGGCTTTCAAAGCACGTTGCATCATATTACATTCTCCTAATCCCGTTTATGGAGGTGATAGCGATCAGCGCAGCAAGCGCGGGAGAAATAGGATTCTTCCTCAGACCACGCGGAGGGAAACAAGGATTGCGTCAATCACATGGTTTTAGTGTGATGGCAGGATCTGACATTGGGCGATTAGTCGAGTCGTTGATAATCGCTTTCGTTATTCTGTTAATTCCTTTGGGAACTTTTTCTGTTGCGTTTGTTCAAAGCTCCGGCTATTCTGTGTCCGTTTTCGCCATGATGGCGGCCGCTACCGCTGAGCTCTTTCTTGTGTTAGGGCTTAACCGACGATCGACCCGATGAAGTGTTTCTATCTTGCCCTAATTATTCGTCGTTTGGCATGGGCAGTGCATGCACTAGTTTCCATGTTTCTGATTGCATTTTTGGTTTGCCCGATATTTGCAATCGGTCGAGATCCATCTTTGTCCACTGTTTGGGGCGATGGCTGTCGTAGTCTTCACGGTTGAAAGACCTCGATCAGTTCTCCAGATGGCCTGCCTTTTGCTTTTGTAACGTTCGCGCTCAATTCATCTCTGTTTGTTGTTGTCACTTCTAATATTATGCTCCTGATTCCCGTGACGCGGGCGACTTCGCCAGCTCGGATCATCGTATTCGATTCGGCAGACCAGAGCTCGGGGTCAAGCCTACCATCGGGAGCAAATAGCTTCACTATTCCTCTTTCCCCCAAAGAGGTCTGCTTTAGTACCATGCACTTTGCCCCGACAATCTGTCGGGACTCTGCGCGAGCGAGGCCGATAGTTTCTACGGATTCTACTAGAAATATCACCACGAGCGCACCGGCGGTCATGAGAGAGAAATATACCAGGCCGTAGAAGAGGAGTGAAACGGTGCTCGCAATCAGGAGACCAAAAATGACTAGAGTATCAGGCCCGAATCTCGCAATCGTGAAGAATGAGGAGAGCGATTGACTGCTGAGGATTCCTCCTTCTTCAGTTTTCTTGGCTGACGGCATTGTTGCTCCTTTCTCCGTAGCTTAGCAGCACTTCCCTTCCTCAAAGGGGATAATCGTCATAAAAATTCTTTTTGCTTTTGGCGTTCACCAAAGACCTGGTGCAAAAGGTACGGCGATAAAACATGATGAAAAATTCAACGCTCTTTTGCTTTATTCGGATTCAAAACTGCCTACTCTGAACGATTCCGATGAGAGCCTTAAAGAGAGAAGAGAAAAATTTCAAGAAGCAATCACGAATCTACCCGAGGAAGAATGGGACGACGCTGCAAGGATTCTCGATGAGGAAAAGAGGGATGTAAAGGGGGTTGGGTCGCGCGTATGATTCAATGGCTTGTCGAATGAACTCTCTAGGGTTGACGAGTGCGCTCCTAGGATCTTGTCAGTGCGAAAAAGAGACAACAGCTACACCATTACTATATTGATCCAAACTTTCTCCTGCTGCAGCACAAACCCACAGACGTCTTCTAACGCCAGTTGTAGACGACGCGACAGAATGTGCCGCGAGACAGCGCTTCCTCATATAATGTG
>JBOGRL010000158.1:0-4229 GCA_050749505.1 Nitrososphaerales archaeon | reverse complement strand
GTGCAGAGCTGAAACTAAATTGCAAGTTTATAAGATGTTTGAGGTCTCTGAGGAAATAGAAAAGGAAGGCCTGTAGTTACTGTGCAAAAAAAGCTGAAGGACCTGAAGGAAGCGGGTGGTAGTATCAGAAATCAGATTGCATGGATTGCGGTCCAGCGAGAAGTCGTCCTCCTCTTAACGCCGCGCAGGCCGCAAAAGCGGGTTACTCAACTTCTAGCAAGAGCACATCCGATACTTTTTCATGGGTGTCTGTAGGTTTTTTTGAGAAATGAGGTTAATAGTCGGCCTCTGTCGTAGCTAATTAAAATGGTTTCAATAAGTAACAGCTATTTGTGAAGTGATAAGCAATATGCGCGTTCACCTATGCGGCTCAATTGGTACAGGATGGGGACAATATGTTCTAACCTTACTCTCGACGATGGGTCCGGAGGTGAACTACAGTTTCCCCAAAGATTGGCCTGAGTACTGGCAATTCAGAAATCGATTATTGAACGGATCAATTTCTGAAAGGGTAAGAGTGCCCGCCACGTCTGTTCTTAAAAGAGTTAGAGCACTGTCAAAAAGAAATGATTTCGAGTTTCCTCGTGTCGAATTGTATTATTCCAATTGCGATTTGATCCATACGAATTGTCGTTTCTTGGCGACGACTAAACCATATGTTCTAGTTTTTGATACGCCTTGGTTACTAATGACTTTCAGAAGACATAATGAGATCCAGCCAACTTTTGGGGCAATTGCACGGCTGGTGAGTAAGCACTTAACACTTGGCAGGTGCGTGAAAATACTCCCGTTCTCGGTTGCAGCAAAGAACGAATTTCTCAAGATAACGAGACTACGACTACCGGATGATAAGATCCAAGTTGTGCCGCCAGGAATCAGGATACCTTCGATTGACAGTTGTGTTCAAAGGAACGATGAAACAGTCCGAATACTCTTTGTGGGGAGAAATTTTGACCGAAAGGGTGGATCTCAATTGCTTTCGGCATTTGAAAAACTGTGTTTGAAGTACGATAACTTGACGCTTGTCATCAAGACAAAACGACGTGTAGATATTCCAGTTTCACTCAAAGGGAAGATAGAGCTCATCAATACAGAAATATCAACAGAGCAACTATCACAGCTGTACGGCTCCTCAGATATCTACGTTTCACCGACGCTTTGGGAACCATTTGGTTTAACTAACGTAGAGGCTATGAGCTATGGACTGCCAGTCGTCGCTTCTCGACATTATGCTATTCCAGAGATTGTTGAGGATGGACAGACCGGCTTTCTGTTTCAGACGGGAAACGTTGATGATCTCGTATCCAAATTAGTTCCGCTCATAGAAGACGAAGGATTGCGAAAGCAGATGGGATCTGCTGGTAGATCAAGGGCAATAGAGAATTTCTCCTCGGAGAAGGCATGCGCCAAACTCTACAGCGTGTATGAGGAGGCATTTACCAAATGATTCATGCTTCGACGCTTTGCAACTGATTGGCCGTTATGAGCCAATTATTAGAGAAATGTGAGATATAGAGCTGAATGATCCTTTCGGCTAAATGCAAAGTTGTTTACGAACCTGTTGATAATTCAGTAACTTGATTCATATCTGATCGAGAATTTCTTGCTGCCACTCGCGGCTAGCTGAGCTGGTGTTTGGACTGCCACGATCTCATCTGAAGACATGATCCTTGGTTTTGGCGAAGCAAAAGCTCTTTCATTCCACCATTTTACACACTCGGATGCAGTAGCAACCCAATAATTTTCGCTCGCAACTTGCTTAAGGAGAGATTTGTAGAGCGCAAAAATGTCAGGAAAGGTATTCTGATTGATGTAAGTATTATGAAAGTTCACCGTCAAGACACCGTTGTATTTCTCAATAGATTCTTTTACACGTTGGAGCGTGGATTCCGCGGAGTGCCCTCTTACCTTCCGGTGCAATAATGTCCAATCCATAAAACTTGTAGGGAGTTCAGTTATTGCTAAACGCTCTCCCGTTGCAAATGGATGATAAGGGAAACAGACCTCACTTCTAAACCCAAAGTATTCATTGTAAGCAAATGTGGCATCATATTGAATGCCCTCGCCCATTTCTACCTTCCAAGTCGAAGGAGCTAGAAATCGTAGTATGTGGTATCGGATCCCAAGCGGAGTTTCTCCGAACAGCCGCCGGAATTCTGAGAGTTCGGACTTTAGCGCCTCCGAGGTCTTGTGCGATGAATGTGAAGCATGCAACCCTATTTCGAATTCCTGTTTTTTCAGAAGTTCAACACTCGAGTCAACTAGCTTCTTTTCTCTGTCAGCATATTCCGTTCTAAGAAAGAAAGTTGACTTGCAACCAAAGCCCTTTTCCATATCGATCATCTCTGGAATGTTCCATCCGTAATTTTTGCGGATAAACAAGTTTCCGAGCAAGAGTCTTGTGGCATGCGCGAGTCCAAGTTCTCGGTTTAACACTGCCTTGTGATAAGGCGAATATTCTAGCCAATCTATGTCATGTGTCAAAACGCAACAAGCCTTTGCCCCTTTAGGCCAGTACCACTTTCTGACAAGCGGCAGGTTCAGTTTCGCTAATTGATCTTCAATCTGCTGGACTAGTTTCGCTGCTTCCGTGTTCACAAATAATCCAAACTGATCTTCTTTAACTCCAAGTTCTCCGGAAAGACAGTGTTGAATTTTCTCCAAGTCGATCGTTTTGTCGGCTACCAGAACATTTTCATCAATGACACATTTCTTTTTTGCAATTGAAAAGCCTAGATCATTATATTCAGATGCTAGAACAACTGGGTAAAGTTCGGTTCAATCTTTGTTTGAAATTGTTTCGTAAATGATTCCCTGTTGGTCCAATATCTCTTGAAGAACCGAATCGCTGGACCGGTTTGAAGTTATTATCCCAACAGACAGATTTCTGGTCTCTTTCAATTCTTTCCAGTTTCCATTTTAGTTGCATTAAGCCGTCAGCAAGAAGAAACTTGAAAGAACCAACATGTGGTGCAAGAATAACATTTGGCGTGTTCTTATCCGGAGGTTTTCGCAAATTCAATGTACTTTGAGAGTCCATCTTTGAGCGAAATCGAAGGAATATAACCGATCAGCCCCTCTGCGCGTGAATTATCCGCAACCAACCGCCGGATATCTCCGGGTTTGGGGTCTGTAAAAACAGGCTCTTGATGAAGGTTACAAAGATCCATGACAAGGCGAGCTAGATCAAGAATGCTGATCTCATTTCCACCTCCGCCTATGTTAATGAATTGACCTACCGCTTTTTCGCTCTTGTAGGCAAGCAGGTTCGCATTGACAACATCCATGACATTGAGGAAATCGCGCGTCTGTTTGCCATCCCCAAATATCCTCAACGGTTTTTTCTCAAGTGAGCGCTTTACAAAAATTGGAATCACTCCCATTTCTTCGCTGACGCTCTGTCGTGGGCCGTACACATTGAAATAACGGAGCATGGTCACATTCAGGTGGTACTCCCTGTAGTACATGCCGCAGTAGATCTCGGAGGCCATCTTGCTTGCGGCATAAGGGGAAATCGGGTTCAGCGGATGTTTCTCAGTAATGGGTATCTCGATTGGGTTACCATACACACTCCCCGAGGAAGCGTACACCACTTTGACACCGTGCTTTCTAGCGTATTCAAGAATTCGAATTGTACCTCCCGTGTTGACCTCGAGATCAGTGACCGGATACTTGAAGGAAGGGATAAGCGCCCTTGCAGCCTCGTGAAAGATACCATCGACCTTACCGAGCGAATTATAATCAAAACTGCGCACATCGCCCTGATGTATCTTCAAACTGTCGCTCTTGAAAGGAAGCTTTTCGATGCCGCCATTTGAGAAATCATCTACAATGGTAACGCTGGCGCCCAAGCCGAGCAATTGTTCGGCAATGTGTGAACCAATAAACCCCGCCCCGCCAGTGACCAGGAACGACTTGCCGGCAAAAAACGATGATTCCATGTCTTGGTTCAATTCCTATTCTTTGTGCCCTTATAAAGTAGAATTAGCTTGTCAATCATCGAATCCAATGTGTAATTTTGCTCTACGCTAGCCCTTGCATTTGAGCCGATTTTTCTCAAGTAATCCTCATCGCTCAACAGTTTCAAAAGCTCAAAAGCAAGTTGATTAACGTCGCCGGATTCGATTAGCGCTCCAACTTGACTGTTTACTATATCAGGTATCCCGCCGGGGACATTCGTAGAAATTACCGGACGACCGCTGCTCAGCCCCTCGAGAATGGTGCAAGAA
>JBOGRL010000157.1:0-1597 GCA_050749505.1 Nitrososphaerales archaeon | reverse complement strand
TATCAAGAGAGCGCGTATGGGGATCCCCTCTTCCGATCTGGAAGTGCGGCAAATGCGAGAAAAAGATCGGCCTATTTTCAAGGAAGGAAATAATCGAAAAATCAAAATCTCTTCCGGATGGAGAAAGTTTCGAGCTGCACCGGCCATGGATTGACCGCATAGTCATTGAGTGTCCCGATTGCGGAGCTGAAATGAAACGGGAGCCATTCGTGCTGGATACTTGGCACAACAGCGGCGCCGCACCGTATGCCGCGTACACAGACAAGGAGTACGACGATTATGTCCCCATGCCTTTTCTGACTGAGGGAATAGACCAGACGCGTGGCTGGGCCTACAGCTTGCTCATCGAAAACGTCATCCTCAAGATGAAGTCCCAGGCTCCATACCAAGCTTTCCTGTTTCAAGGTCACGTCCTTGACGAAAAGGGGGAGAAGCTCAGTAAGAGCAAGAAGAACTACATTCCAGTACGTGAACTGCTAGCACAAAACCCCGTCGATCTGATCAGATTTTACCTGATCTGGAAAGCTGGACCGATAGATTCTGTGAATTTTAGTACGGCAGAGATGGCAGCGAGACCATACCAAATACTGAATACTTTGTACCACATGCACGTATTTTACTCACAAAATTCGGCATTTGACGGCTTCAAATTCTCGCCTGGAGACAAAGAATCATTGAAGGAGCATCTTCACAGTCATGATCAGAGATACTCGTTCAAAAAACAAGACAAATGGCTTCTTTCAAGGCTTGGATTTTTGATCGACGTCTGCACAAAGGCCTACGCGGACGCCAGGTACCACGAGTCAGCAAGAGCAATAGAGAGATTCTTGATCGATGACCTCAGCCAGACCTACATCCCGATAATCAGGAGCGAAATGTGGGAGGAAGATGAAGAATCAAAAGCTAGACGGCGCGTGATTTACACGGTACTTGGCGCCGTTCTGTTCAATTGCGACATTCTGATACATCCGATCGCTCCATACCTGAGCGATTACGTTGCCTCCAGATGCTTTGACGTTGACGCGCTTCTAGAACGAGACTGGCCGGAATCAAAACCTGAGTTTAGAGATGAGCGGCTCGAAGTTGAGTTTGATTTGTTGGCAAAGACAGTTTCCCTCACAAACGCCGCAAGGATGAAGGGGAAGGTGAAGAGACGCTGGCCCTTAAGAAAGGCGTTCTACCTAGCAACGCGAGACGAGATGGAACTAATCGCTATGAACAAGGACTTGTTGCTGGAGCAGACCAATCTGAGCGAGGTTGAACTTGCTTCCGACCCTACGAAAGTACCGATAAACGTATCCGTAAAGCCGAATTTTGAGCTCGTCGCTCCCAGAGCAAAGGCAAGGATGAACGAGCTTTCAGCAAAATTAGGGAAGACTGACGCAACTTGGCTATTCAACGAGATCTCGAAAAATGGCAAAGTAAGGCTGCCCGAAATGAGCGATTTTGAACTCACCCTGTCCGACTTGGTCTTCTCATTTTCCCCTTCCGATGCAAGATACGTAGTTTCAGAGAACTTTGGCATAGTTGTCGCGCTTGACCTCGCAAGAGACGATCATCTGATCGCTCAGGGAATCATAAGGGATCTGGCGAGGAA
>JBOGRL010000156.1:0-2210 GCA_050749505.1 Nitrososphaerales archaeon | reverse complement strand
GTCGAAAGTACGCAGTCAGTCTATCCAGGCAGAATATTTGTCATGTCTCGTATTCGCAAAGTGCCGCAAAAGCTTCTCTCTTGTATCGTATGTCTTGCTGCATTTCACGCAAGAGAACTTCATATTTACCAGCCATTGTTCTCTCTCCTCTCCTATTTTTGGAGCCTTCGATACCAGAACGGTGGGCTGCACAAGAGGAACATTATTTGCAGATTTTTCCTCATCGCTCATTGTAGCAACCTCATATCATTTCCAGAGAGCACCGCATCGAGTGAGTGATTTGCACTTTCGAATATACTTTGCGCCTCAATCTGATCTCTCCGCATTATTCTTTCGCTCCTATCCGTCGTGTCCGGTAATTCTTGTTTTGCTTTTTTCATCTGGCCGTGTCTAAGCATGAAGAGCATCAAGTCTCAGATCAAAAAGTCTCTTCTATTTCCGTGTATCAAATGCAAAATTTTTGCCTCGACGCATGGAGCGCACTTGAAATTGGTGTTCCCCCTCCGGCGGAGAGTTCCGCACGCCCTCCTTTTCAGCAGGGTGATAGAACGCTACCTGACAAGACTAGGCACGGGGCATTCTCAAACCTCGAAAATTGTTGGAATATCCATCTCGAAATAGGATTCTTCCTTCCCAGGTCGACAATCTCCAGCGGCAGATTGTATACCACCGCAAGCTTCCTGGCTTCCCCGACCAATGACTTCTCATTTACATCAAGCACCTCTAATATATTACAGTCTTTCTTGTTGTATGATAGGTTTCACAAAAGAGACCGCGGGCCGGCAGCTCATATTCACTTACGCAGCGACAGCCTTTCGACTCTTTACAATTACCTTGAATTTTTTCAGTCTGGATACTCCGATCTCGGCTCCTGGTTGATTCTCTCAACCGGCACCTGAACCTCCGTGTTCGCCCACGACTTGGCGTTGGTCCACGGATCTCCGATGTAGACTTCTCTCGTTGGCCCGGCCTCTTTCATTTCTCCGCGCTTTGTTCTCCATTCGAGCCAGCATTCGAGCCCATGGTACACTAGCCTGGTCGAAAACTGATCTGGATCAAAGGTAACACTTGCGACAAGCTGCGCGGGAAGTCTCCGGAAAGATAAGTCGTCTT
This sequence comes from Nitrososphaerales archaeon, assembly GCA_050749505.1. Taxonomy (GTDB): domain Archaea; phylum Thermoproteota; class Nitrososphaeria; order Nitrososphaerales; family CADDZS01; genus DATLTL01. The sequence goes on along the minus strand of JBOGRL010000156.1, from coordinate 1,097 downwards.
CGGGCTTCGTGTTGAATGTGCCCTTGACTTCGAGGCACGCCTCCCAACGACGCTTGCTCAGAGGAGCCTCGGGTCCGTCCAATTCAAACATCAACCATTTTCCTGTCCTGATCTTGTTCTTTTTCGCCCATCCGACAAGTTCGCGAAATTCCGAGCGTAAATTGTTGTCCCCCGAGTGGGGGCCGACCTTACCCTTTACTATCACGCGATAGCTTCTGTCACGCTTTATGATAATGTCAACGACCATCTCTGCTAATCGGTGAAGACATTGTTTCATATGCATCAACTCTGTAACAAGAAAGATCGTGATAGGCTTGGGATGTCAGCCTGATACGAGTCGCGGCGATAATGCTCGCAGTCTCGTCAGCTGGGCGAGTCCTGCTTGAATGTCACTCGACATTCAGTCGTTGCAAACTCTTCCCAATCTATCTGCCTATTCAGGTGGCCCCTTCTACAATGACGATTGAACCGCATCAGAGGTATGAGGGTGCTAGACTTTCAACACCGCAACAGAACGGTTTGTCACTTAAATTTTTAGGCTTCGGATCAGGAATGGACGCGATTTCAGAATCTTTGGCAAGGAATCTAAACTCTTTTGTTGACCAATCTATGAATAATTGCCCCGGCAGAGTCGTTCCGATGCACGCTAGATAAAACGGAGAGCCTCCAATAGAAGTCGCGAAGTGCTTCTACTACTTAATATCAAAACGGTTGACTGACCCTCAGCAAATCTATGATTGTGAAGGGTTTCTTGAGAAGAAAGAAACCAGCAGCCCTTACCTCACATTGAATAGAATCGTCTGCGGTTGCTATGATGATCCGGACATTTGGCTTGCTTTGGAGAATCAGCCTTGCTGTCTGGAGTCCGTTGATTCCGCTACCTAATCGGTAATCCAATATAGCAATATCTAGACCGCTCAATTTTCCCTCAGCAATGGCAATGATAACTTCTTCGCCGCAGTTAGCTCGAAAGACTATATCATAACCTCGATCCTTAAGCACAAGTGAATAGAGATCGCGGAGCTGAGATTCATCCTCGATTATTGCGACTTTTGGGTTTGGTGGTTTTGCATTTAGGTCTGTGCCTACGCCAATGG
>JBOGRL010000155.1:0-15248 GCA_050749505.1 Nitrososphaerales archaeon | reverse complement strand
ATTCCACAGAGCCTCGCGTTCGACTCACAAGATAGGATACTCTACGCACTCTTTGCGAAAAACGACCCAGAGAATTGCCACACGACGGGTATCAGCCTAATGGGCATAGATACGCTTACGAACAAATTCGTGTCGGATACCCATCAGTTTTTCACGGTGTCGGGGATGACATATGTTTCAAAGGGGAACTTGCTTCTCATAGAGGGATCAAACAAGAGCGCCATCCCGTCGATCTTGGTTTTGGATGCCTCAAATGCTAAACAGGTGAGTACGATCAATTTGCCCCCATATGTAACCTCGAACGTCTTCTTTGGGCCAATTCTCTACAATCCAGTCAATGGACTGATTTACTTTGAATGGGGGGCGCCCGGCGCCAGCAATTTGATCTACGAAGGTTCGGTAGCTAACGCGTCATCGAAATCGATAGTCGGTTCTTTTAATGCGAGCTCAAGCGACATGCCTCCGAGCAAGCTAACTCTTGATCAAAACAGTGGTTTGGTCTACCTTGCGGAGTCTGGCAACGGTGGATGTGCGGGTGTAAATCATTGCACTTACTACGGCGGTCAGAACGTGACTGTCATCAAAGACACTCAAACCATAGGAAGCTATCGGGTGAGTTCCAACATCAACAGCTCTCTAGGAAGCGTAGCAGATGATTTCACCGGCTCCTCAGGAAGTGTCATCTTTGTTGCCAACTCTACAGAAAATCCTCCTTTTTTTGGAAACTATGCGCCATTTCACCACGTTTCTGTAATCAATACAACTTCGGGTGAGGTAATGCAAGTTTTGAATTTCCAGCAAACAGTGACCTACCTGTACGTTGACCTTGCCGCTCCTTCTGGAAGCTCTTGGCTTTACGTTGCAACTTTAGCAGCAGTCTATGTGGTGGAAGTCAGCTAGAGAAACTGGTTTCCACTGTGAGAGTATAACATGAACACCCTATAGTTGTTTTTGCAAGCCAGATGCGGCTACGAGCGGTTCCATTTCTGTAACGTCCAAAGAGCACTCTCAGATTTGAGCAAGGTTCATAATTGCAAATTGTCAATTAAATGAACTCTGAAGGAATCCATCTTTCCTTCTTCACTGCGAGAATTTGACCAGAATTTTCGCTACTTTTAGCCCATACGCTTTTGCCAATTTACGAGCATCACAGACCAGCCAGCATTTTCCCCCTGCTCTGCGAAGCTATCTCCTGCACTTGCATCAAAGAGTTTGCTGCAGGCTCTGTTAGGTTCAGCTTGATCTCCGCGTCGCGTCGCGAAATGTCTTGGGAGCATGGAGCGAGTCTGGGTCTTTGCGAACCGCCATCGGTTATGAAATCAGCGGCTTTTGCGGCAGATCTGATTCGCGCAGGAAATTTCTTTCACGCTTCCGGAAGCGCTTCATCCTGATTTGAGGTCGCCGTTGTCTCTTTCGTGGTGACATCTTCGGAAGAACCGTTCATAGTTTTTCCCCTCATGTATGATGGAATTATCGCAACAGCGCTGACGATGCCGAGTGTCAACGCAGCTATCTTGAATCCGCTGACAAACTCCTCCTTCGCAATCTGGGTAGCCAGTGAACCAGCATTTTGAACCAGCGTGGTGAAGACACCGTAAGGGATACCGAGAGTGATCAGCGTTATCGCGAGGACAGGGCCCGCCGCGTTACCTACTTGGGCGATAGTTCCGGAAAACCCAGCCGCGACTCCCCTTCTGTTCGCGGGGACTGAACCCATTATAGACTTCTGGTTCGGAGAGGTAAACAAACCCTGACCTACTGCGAGCAACAGAAAAAGTACCAACACTGAAGAATAAATTGTAGAGCTGCTGAAAGCTGATGCGTAGAGGCATGCGACTCCCAGGATTGCCAGGCCTACGGTCGCGAGGCCCCTAGCGCCGTACTTGTCTGCTAGTTTCCCGCTGGCCGCTCCGACCACCAGATACGGCAGTTCAAGAAAAAGGTACGCCAGCCCGGCTTGGAGCGGAGTGAGCCCAAGAACGATTTGTAAAAAAAATGATGCCATGTAGATCATCCCATTCCAGGCGAGCATGCTGAACATCGCTACAGTTGATCCCGATGCGAAAGCCCTAATTTTGAATAGTTTGAGGTCCAGCAGAGGGGCTTCACTGGCTTTCCTTTCAAAAACGACGAATGCAACCAGAAGGATCGACCCGCTCGAGAGCATTGCTATGCTTTCAATAGAGTCCGCGACGCCGTAGCTCAGGAAGGTCAGCGCGACTAGAATGAGCGTGATCCCAGACGTGAAAGTCAAAAAGCCCACCCAATCCATCTTCTTTGTGGTGTCCCTCGTGGAGACTTCTCTCAATCTCCTGCGGGCCCAAATCGTCCCAAAGATTCCAATTGGAATGTTGATGTAAAAAAGTGCTCGCCAGTCCGTGAACGAGAGGATGACTCCAGAAAGAGTCAGTCCCATGACAGCGCCCACTCTGAAAGCAACCCTGTTGAACCCGATAAAAGTTCCGAGCTCGTTTTGGGGCGTCGCATCGGTAACTATCGCGATGCTGTTTGCGCTCAGCATTGACGCTCCCACGCCCTGCACCAGCCTGAAAATGATCAGCTCGGCGACAGAGGAGGATATTGATGCGAGACCTGAGCCGATCGTGAAAATTACGAACCCGATGTTGTAGATTTTTACCCTTCCGTGTAGATCAGTGATGCGTCCGACGAGCAAAAGTGCAAATGAAAGAGCGAGCGTATACGCCTGCCCTATCCAGATTCCCTCTCCAACTGTTGTGCCGACTTGCTTTATGATTGTGGGCAGTCCGATGACTATGATGCGATCATCCAACCCCGACATCAATGTGCCAACTATTGTGACAGTCAGCGCGACCCATTTGTACTGCAATTGTTTTTCCTATTTTCTAGCCGAAGGATTCTTCAAGCATCTTGATCAGGACGAATACCGTGATTATGCCCGCGACGATAAATGCAGAGGATGAAACAACGCGCCAGATCAACTCGCCTCTCTGCATCCTTTTGCTGTCACCTTGAAAGTATTTTGATAATATGCTGGAACGCCCTCGCCAGCACGACCCCGACCGTAACGACTAACAATATCTCGGATAATTCTAGCGGGACGCTAAAGCCCAAGTTGAGAGAGTGGACCACCATCAGAGAAATCGCGAAAAGAGAAAGTGACCCATGGTACAATAACGAATATTTGAGTCTCTCAAGGAAAGAAAATCCTGTAAACCACACAACTATCGCGACGCCAGTTCCGATGTAACCGAGCAAAATCGCAAAGTTGCTGATCGGGGCTTTGATGAAATAATCCGCGTGCACCAGCAAGAACGCGCCGCCCAAGACTGCCACCCCGATGTGAATTTTGCTCACGAAAGCTTGCTTACCAGGACGTCGTCCAAGCAGGCGCTTCTTTGCAAACATCAAGACCGCAGTGGCTGTGATGAAGACGAGCGCGAGGAACCCTGAAATGTCTGCGATCTGGATTCCAGACTCTGGAAGGCTCAATTTCATACCTTCAAATTTACCTGAGAGTTATCTGTGTTTCCAACCCTTTACCCAGTAGATGATGAAAGGAATTGCGATGATGATAACAACTCCGATGAACGCGTATGCTTCGATGTCTGAAGAAGGCGGCATTGACAGCTATGGAATTTCTCCACGAGATTACTTATTTTTTTATAATATGGCATAATTGTTATCATTTCTTTCCTAGAAGAATCAAAAACAAAGGGTTAAGCACTAGCTAGTCTCTATGTACTTCGGTTCGGAGGCTAAGAGAAATATGGACATGACGATTGATGGTGTCAAAACTCATTATCTGGACATTGGGGCGAATGCTCGAAGAGCAACAACGCCGATCGTGTTGATACACGGATTTCCGTTCAGCCATGAAATGTGGGCTCCTCAGCTTGAGCTGCTGAAGAAGGAGGAGTTCCGGGTGATCGCCTACGACATCAGAGGACACGGTTTGAGCGATGTTGGCGACGGTCAATATACCATGGAGCTGTTCGTGGATGATCTGATTGCGTTGCTTGACCATCTCAAGATCCCGAGGGCGGTCTTGTGCGGCCTCTCGATGGGAGGCTACATTGCTCTTCGAGCAGTGGAGAGGAATCCGGAGCGCGTAGCTGCGTTGATTCTCTGCGACAGTGGGCCTCAAGCCGATTCAAACGAGGTGAAACTAAAGCGAGCGGCCAACATAAAATCGGTAAAGACAAACGGCGTAAAGATTTTTGCAGAGGGGTTCGTGAAAGCTACTTTTGCTCCCGAGAGCTTCGAAACAAGACGAAGCGAAATAGAAAGAATAAGGAAAATAATCGAATCAAATTCTGAAGTGGGAATCTGCGGCACTTTGCTCGCTCTTGTCTCGCGTACTGATACCACCGAGGTACTTGATTTGATCAACGTTCCGACGCTCATCATGGTCGGTGAGCTTGACAAGGTCACGCCACCAAAACTTTCTGAGCTCATGAATTCCAAAATCCCTACCGCTGAGCTTCACATTCTGCCAAAAGCAGCTCACATGAGCAACCTGGAAAATGCTCAAGAGTTTGGCGGACATCTCTCAAAGTTTCTTCTTGGTTTGGTTTGAATATTTTACAAATAAATGGCATATAATTTTGTAAAAAATATACAACAACAGCGAGTCTATACCGAGATTTTAGACGAAAGCGAGTCTCTTTTTCTATATTCCTTAATAATCAGCCAGACTTACCCTTTTCCAGCGATACACGGGGAAAGGAGGCGGATGAGCATTTGCATGCTGGGATGGAGATGCTACAAGTAATCAAGTCTGACGGCGATTACGACCCTAAACTCGAACCGGACCTGAGCGACGATAATCTAAGGAAGATGTACAGGTCGATGCTTTTGGTCAGGAGGTTGAATGAAAGGACTCTCCTACTCCAGAGGCAGGGAAGGATCGGTTTTTGCGTTGATTCCTCTGGTCAGGAGGCCTGCCAGATAGGGAGCGCGTTCGCTGTGGCTACGGACGATTGGTTATTTCCATACTATCGGGATGCGGGTATGTGCCTGGTCAAAGGTGTTCCTCTGAAACAGCTGATGGATCATATCATGACGAACGCTGAGGACTTGAGCGTGGGAAGGCAGTTAGGCGTTCATTGGGCCTTCAAAAACCATAATATTGTGAGCTCGTCGAGTTGCGTTGCAAACAGACTCTCGCATGCAGTGGGGGTCGGTTATGCGATCAAGTACAAGAACGACAGGATAGTTTGCCTTGTACTCGGAATCCACGAGGGAAATATGCCCTAGAATTGAGACAAGAACGACAGGATAGTTTGCCTTGTACCCTTTGGCGACGGATCAACTTCCCAGGGCGAATTCCACTCCGCGATGAACTTTGCAGGTGTGTGGAAGGTGCCCGTGATCTTCTTCTGCGAGAACAACCAGTACGCAATATCATTGCCTGCGCGAATGCAGACCGCGTCAGATAGCATGGCAATCAAGGCAGAGGCATACGGGTTTCAGGGCGTACAGGTAGATGGAAATGACGTTCTCGCAGTATACAAAGCGACAAAAACAGCCGCGGACAAGGCTAGGTCTGGTGGAGGCCCCACGCTGATCGAGGCGGTCACCTACAGGCTGGGAGGACACTCTAGCTCGGATGACCCCACTCGATACAGGAAGAAGGAAGAGTTCAATTTCTGGAAGACTCGCGATCCGATACTCCGCTTCAGGGGCTACCTGATGAAAAAAGGATTGATCAGCGAGCAGGAGGAGGCTAAGATCCAGGAGAGTGTTGAGAATGAGCTTCTCAACGCGATACGCGCGAGCGAAAAGGTGCCAAAGCCGGATCTTTCCACGATGTTTACTGATGTATATTTCGAGATGCCATGGCACATCAGGGAAGAGCAGGATGAAGCTACTGCGAGTGGTGGCAAGTAAATGGCTTTGCTCACCATGGTTCAAGCGGTGAATAGCGCCCTCCGGCGGGAGCTGAAGAGAAATGAAAACGTGGTGCTACTCGGAGAGGACATTGGAAGGGAAGGAGGAGTCTTTAGAGCAACTGAAGGTCTTTTGCACGAGTTTGGCCCGGAGAGGGTAATTGATACTCCACTGGCTGAAGATGGCATCGTGGGAGCTGCGATAGGCATGGCGCTATATGGGCTAGAGCCGGTCGCAGAGATACAGTTCATGGATTTTGTCTATCCTGCGTTCAACCAGATAGTCAGCGAACTAGCCAAGTTCAGGTACAGGTCTGGGGGGCAGTATGCGCCCAAGGTCGTAATCAGGATGCCATACGGCGGCGGGATCAAGGGAGGGCTTTATCACTCGCAGAGCACCGAGGCTTTTTTCGTGCACATTCCGGGATTGTGCGTAGTTACTCCATCGAGTCCATACGACACCAAAGGACTGCTGTTTTCGTCACTGCGAGCTCCCGACCCGGTGATATTCCTGGAACCAAAGAGAACCTACAGGACGATAAGAGAAGAAGTGCCAGAACAGGATTACCTCATTCCCATCGGCAGGGCGAGGATTGTGCAGGAGGGGAGCGATGTTACGCTGATCAGCTGGGGAGCGATGGTCCAAACGTGCAAGGAAGCTTCGGCGATCGCCTCAAAAGAGGGAATCCACGTAGAACTGATCGATTTGAGATCTCTTTTGCCATTTGACATCGAAACGATACTCGGCTCGGTCAAGAAGACCAGCAGGGTTGTGATAGCGCACGAAGCGACGAAGATCGGAGGGTTCGGAGCGGAGATATCGGCCCAGATCGGCGAACGCGCTATAGATTCGCTCCAAGCACCAATAGTTCGCGTCGCGGGCTACGACACGCCGTTCCCGTACGCGCTGGAATCTATTTACCTTCCCTCGCCTGTGCGAGTGCTTACTGCCCTAAGAAAGGTCGCAAGTTACTAGCTTATGCAATACTACTACGAGTTCAGGCTGCCAGACATCGGCGAGGGGACAGCTGAAGGCGAGATTCTGAAATGGCTGGTTGCTGAAGGTGACTCTGTCAAGGAAGACCAACCGGTCGTCGAGGTCGTGACGGACAAGGTCAACGTCGAGATTCCCTCGCCAAAGACCGGCAAAATCTCAAAGATTCTGGCAAGGGAGGGAGACGTTGTAAAGGTCGGCCAGGGTCTTGTGCTTTTTGAGGTCGAGGATGAGAGTTTAAGCGCTGGAGAACCCTCAAGGAGCACAGAGGCAAGCTCGCCCAACCAAGCCGTGGCAGCGCAATCCATGGATGTGGGCACTACCGAGCGGAGCGTGCTTGCCACGCCGGCGACGAGGAAGCTTGCGAGGGAGCTCGGGGTGGACATGAAAAATGTCAAGGGAAGTGGGCCTGCGGGTCGCGTTACTATTGAAGATGTGAAAAAGTCGTCAGAAAAGACCTCGCCTCCTCTAGGAACTGTCCCCGGTACTGCTCAAAAAGCCCCCGCGGTTTTACTAGCTGGGGAGGAGGAAGAGCGCGTGCCCCTGAGGGGCATCAGGAAGACGATCGCTGAGAGGATGGTAATGTCCATCCACAGCGCTGCACACGTAACCCACGTTGATGAGGTCGATGTGACTGAGCTGGTCTCACTCAGAAACAAACTGAAGATGGTTGCCGAGGAGAAGCGTGTGGAGCTGACGTTCCTGCCGATGTTCATCAAGGCGGTCATCCCCGCCCTAAAGGAATTTCCATACATCAACGCTTCGATCGATGAGGAGAATTCAGAAATTGTGCTGAAGAAGTACTACAACATCGGAATCGCAACAGACACCGACCAGGGTCTGATCGTCCCGGTAATCAAGGACGCGGATAAGAAGAAGGGCATCTTCGAGCTCGCAGCTGAGATAGAGAATCTGGTCGGCAAGGCGAGAGCGGGCAAATTGAGCCTGGATGAGGTGCATGATTCCACGTTCACCCTGACGAGCGTCGGCTCCATCGGAGGGCTCTTCTCAACGCCGATAATCAATTACCCCGAAGTTGCTATCCTGGGGATTCAGCGCATAGTCAAGAGGCCCGTCGTGAGGAACGACGCGATAGCAATAAGGGACATGATGAATCTCTCATTCAGCTTTGACCACAGAGTAATTGATGGCGCATACGCCGCGCGGTTTGTGAACAGGGTGATTGAGCTGATCGAGGATACGAAGAATATCATCGATGAAGCAAGCGTATGAGTTAGGCGTCGGAATTTTTGCCCTTCCCTTGAGCTTTTGCAAGCATTCCGAACGGATTGCAATTCTTGGAGATAAATGAAATATCGGTTCGATGTGTGCGATTGAAATCCTGAAACTCGAGGCATTTTCATCAACAATGCCTCGAAGCTTCTGTACTACCACTCCTTTCTTCTACCGATTCTTCCAACTCGCTCTAATTCCGTCTGTTGCATGTTATACTGCGATGGAAGAATCCCTTCGTGGAAGGGAGCAGAAGCCTGGTCGAAGCCTGCGTTGCCTTTCTTCTTTTTGCCTTTCTGTCTTCTGTTCGAGGCATCGATCTTACTGGCAAGTTTCGTTTTATGGTGATTATGATGTTTGTTGGTGGCCAAATTATCTCTTCCTACTTCGATGACCTATAGCCAGGCTTTTGAGTTTTAAAGGAGAATGAGAGCTTTCCACAGAAAAAGAAGATAGATTCAAAGAAATGCTCTCTCTTACCTTCCACTTGTCTATGGGGACGACAGTCCCGCACACAGTCGCTTCACCGCGAGATACATAGGTGCTATTTTATTTGCACGGTGGTTAACTATCACGGTCAGTACCGAGTTCTGAGAAGGAATCGAGTCTACTTGCCGGCACGCACAGCGCGAGCTCCTGCATGCCACGCGGTCAGCGTGATAGGCTTGTTGTAGTTCCCGCCGCCAGCATAACTGCCACTCACGGTTACTAGGACTGCCGCCATAGTATCCTTGATAGCTCAAGTTCCAAGTGGCATTGCATTCGGATGAATATTTGCGGGCCGAAAGGAGCATGACACACCTCTGATCTCAAAGGAACACATGAATAGAATAACGGACGAAAGTCGCTTCAGTTCAAAAACGATCTCAGAACGTGAGCCGTTTGGGGCGTCAGTCAAAGTCTCAAGGAAATTACTCCTCTGGTTGTTTTTTCAACAACGATTGGACGGATGCTAAATGTGAGTGTAAGACAATACGAAACTCTACCAAAGATGTATTAGACTTCGCGGGCTGTAACAGCTTTCCATAGGGTATCCATTCTGGAGTGAGAAGCGGTAAAGAAGAAAGATAAGAATATGAAGCTCCAATGCCAGCTTCGAGTGCCGGACTGTTAAGATTCTTTTGAAGATGAGACTCGCGGTGTCAAGATCAGGCCAGAAATTGTCGTTGTCCTCGCAACGATACTCGTAATACCACCCAGCAATATACTTTCCAATAGCTAGGATGAGTTTAGGCGAAAATGAGTTTCGACCTGATGGCTTTATTGTACGCAGCCGGTGCGATCGCAGCCATCACTGGGTTGTTTGTTTTTGCCTTGCTCGGGATAGGCGTCTACTTGCCAATTCGCACCCTGTCAAAGCCATTAGCCAAAGGGATCTCAAAGCTGACACTTGTTCAAGAAAAGAAGTCAGTCTCGCGGTTACTTCCCTCCTCCCTTCAATCCCCCATGTTCAAAGGGATAAAGAACGAAGATCAGCTTACTTACTCGACTCTTGAAAAATATTGCAATCAAGAATGGCTGGAAAGCTGAAGATGTTCCAGAACCCTCCAGTCTGGCTCATGACGGGCCATCTCGTAACCAATGCGAACCTGCTCCGTTACCTTAGCCCTTCTCCCAAGCTTTTCTGCATTCCCTCAGAAAACATCGCGTATTCAGGCTGGTGATGGAGGAAGAAAACGTTGATCCAATTCTTCACATGCTCCAGCCTGCATTTCACCCCCTCGTTTCTGCAAGGAAAGAGGTCATCGAAGCTCTCTGTCCTGTCTTTGAGCCTCTGAATCTGCCATTCCATTATCTCCCACATCCATCCACCGTGAGGGTAGGTGTGGTGCTCAAGCTTCATAGATTCAGCTGCTAGGGCGTACCACGTAGCGCCATCTGTCCATAGTGCGTGCCTTCCATACTTCCTGATCATGTCTTTCAGAAAGATCTCAACAGATATTGAATTTGCATTCCAGGCAAAATGAAGACCAAGGATTCTATCCACAAAAGGCTCGTATAATACGAACAAATAAGCTTCTTTTCCAAATATTTTCACAATTGTCTCGTCCATGAGGAACAGCTTCACTCTCTCCTTATGGAGTCTGAACATGTTCTGGAATCTCTTGTCTCTTCCAAACTCCTGATACCACTCCCAGACCGATTTGTGGCTTCGTTTGATGAATGGATTTATCGCCTTGGAAGCTCCCCTGAAAGAGAGACCTAGGAAGACAAGGTACACGGAATAGAATACTAGTGAGATTGGAGTTCTTTCTCTTTCAAACATTGAAACATCTGAAAAATGGATTGTGCGAGGTACGGCCTAGGCCTTTCGATAAAATTAAAGGCCGATTAGCCAAGAAATGTCCAAAACTGACTCCAGACGAAGACCAGACGCCAAATCAGGAACCCTGCAGAAAATCACGCTAAGGTAACGGAGCAGTCAAAGTAGTCGGATGACTAATCCGCCATGCTCTGCACTACACCGACTCAGTGGCTACAACGTACTCGTGCTGAAGGAGGTTGCGTACTTGGACAACGAAGACCAAGGACAGAGCACGCTGCGCTTTCTTTCCGTGGACGACGACCGGTACACGGTCGAGGTCCCCATCAGAGATCCGGATCCGGAGCTGGGGAAATGACCACGGAGACGTACAGGATTCCACCTATCTGTGTTCTCTCAAGCAGCACGAGAGTGCAGTTTGAGGAGCGGTTCGAAACCTTACAGCTGACCGATTTTGCGGGGATCAACCATATCTTGAACCGCAGTAAGCTAGCCATGCCTATCGTTAGAATCGCCTAAAACTTCTTGTCTTCGAGGGGTCGGCGCAGAGTCACCAACAATTCATTAGAGCGGATCTACTGATTGCCCTCTTTGCTCAGTCCGTAAAGTACGTAATCGTTCCACCTTTGCTGTTATAGTTGACACGACACTACTAGAGTCATTCTGAAAAACATTGGGAAGATTTTGTCTAGGGCAGCTCGTGCCCGGATCTTTCACGTGAAGCTTACGTCGCTGATGTCGATTGAGACCATCAGCATTTCTACGATAGGCCGGCGATCCGGTCCACGGGCACAGGCGCGACGCTTGCTCGGCAGGCGAATACCGTCCGCCTGTACATAGTCTGAGATCAGCTGCGACGCACCAAAACCTCCAGCGATATTCACGTTATAGTCGTGACGACGCAGCTTCAGATCCTCATCGAAGAAAAAATCTTGTATGAGACTGTGCGTCTCGATCGAACTAGGAAAATATGCGCGCAACACGCGCCACGTCTCCGCTCCCTCCCGCCAGACATCGGTTTCCTCGACTCGCACTCCAGCCATCGAGAGAAGAAAGGGCGTGGTGAGATAGGTCCACAGGGCTTCGCCGTTGAAATAGGCGCGATGGAGCGAATCCCAGGACGTGCTCATCTGGTGCCCGGCGAACGAGTCCTTGGGCGCACGGCGCTCGGCAACTAGCGTGCCATCGAGCTTCTCAATCGAGATCCTCTCTGGCGTGAACATTGAGCGCTGATCGGGGAGACCATAGGGTGAAACGGACACTCGCTCCTCGTGTAGCCACACCGTCATGCGGCGCGGGCTTGAATCCTGCAGCACGCCCTTGAGGGCGAAGAAGCCGCCACACCGCTCACAACAGTGGCGTCAACCTTTTCGTACCTACTCCAGCTATCGATCCCCCGTGCGCATCAATAATCTTGGCGAGCAGTTCGTTCATCAGGCTACCCCTCAGAGTTGAGCTGTCTTCACCGCTATCGTTTCCATTAAACCTTTCTGATCCCGATCTTTTTGATGTATTGATCTATAAATCAAATCTTGAAGGCTGTCTACTGGACAGACCAAGAGTACTAAACCTTCCTCGATGAGCAGGGTTTTGTTATTACAACCACATTCATCACAACTCATGATGATGGATTCTTCTCATGAGCTCGCAAAGGAGTCTGCTACTACGCCTTTCCCGAATGCTAGTTAACGTGCCCTAGAAAAAAGCCGAGAAGAAGCCAACCACGCAATCTCTGAGCGAAACAATGAAAGTGTGTCTTGAACTTGATTTGCCTCCAACAAACTCGGACATTCTGCTGATTCGAAAGTACAGAGGTGGATGAGGATCAAACCGAAACCAGTACATCAGCTTCACAAGTTGAGAATATTTTTCATGATACAGCTCTCTGAACCCGATCTTCCTGAGAGAGGAAGCCAGCGCCGCCGGATCTCCCAGCACGACTGCAGATTCAGTATCCGCTCTTGTCTCCAAAATCTTTCCCACTGCATATATTGCACCAAAAGCAAGAACGAAGTAGAAGAGTCCCAGGTAGAGTACAAGGGGGTACCAAAGATAAAACAATCCAATAAATTGAAAGGAAGTGAGTCCGAATAAAATTATCGGATCGTGACCTTTGACATGGCCGAGTTCGTGCCCTACTATCGACTCGAGCTCTCCGTCAGTCAGATCCTCGAGTGATCCCGCGGTGATCATGATGGAAGAGTGCTTTTTTGATATTCCTGTCGCAGAAGCGTTCGACACTACGGTGTTCACAATTACTATTTTGGGAACGGGTTGATCGAACTTTTCCGACGCATTCTTTACAATCTCATAAACATTCTTTGTCCTGATTTCTATATCATCCTCGGAGGTCGAGATTCCATGTCGTAATAGTATAGGTCGGATTGAAGTCTTGATCTCTCGAGCGCTCTTCGCCTCGTCAGATTTATCAGCAGAGAGTGGAACGTGTAATTTGCTAACGTCCTCTCGGATCTCTACGAGTATCTTCTTGCCGTGCAGCTTCAGATACTTTACGGTCTCTGGAGTTGATCTCACGCATACGACGCTGACTAATGGCCGTTCAGGGGTGGGGTGCACGTTTCCGATGTTCAGAATTATTTTGTCCGAATACACAAGGTAGACAAACTGAATCCCGATCAATAGAAAAAGCGCGAAAAAACCAATTGTGAAAAGAAGGAAGAAGCTGAGCAGCGTAAATAAGAGAAATACGTTAGTACTGCTACCGCCCAGAATTCTTCTAAGAATACTTCGCTGCCTATCTCCCTCTTCCGTCGGAGCTTCAGAATGCCTCTCGTCGTTGGCACCGATCACGAAGTACAGGCTACTCATCTTCGCGTTTTGAAGAAATGATGAAACAATATTCCGAACTTCATCAATCGTCCTGTCGCACAGTTCTGTCTGAAGATGATTCGCGCTGTCCAGATTTTGAAACCTGAGTTCGACAGAAGATCGGCTAATTTTTAGATGAGAGTAAAGGGACACATGTTGATCATTTTGATGTATATTTAGTTTCCAAAAGAATGTGAAGGTTCCATCAAGTGCTGTCATTCGGTAAGAGTCTTGTTCGATAAATCTCAGGTTGGTTTGTATGTAATATCTCTCAAAAAAGGTGGACAAGCCCGCGACAGCTTCGGGAGGAAGATCTGTCTCAACAATGATTGATTTCTCGGAAGACATCCCCGTACAACCAATCTGAGGTCATTTATAACCATCGAGATTTGAGCGATGCTTGATTATCTTCGATACAAAAATGCGGTTTTGATCCTTTTTTTAACGCGACATGAAGCGCTTTTTTCCCCTGATAGTCGATATGTGTTTCGAGAGATTGTGCATTCCCGTTGCTAGCAGCTGACTCGACTATGTCAGGGGATTTGCTCGACCGTTGGGGCCGACCGTATCGCCTTGCAATCAATTGGCGCAATGCTAGAGAAATCTCTAAACCAGCTTGCAGTCCTTCGTCCATTGCTACCAACAAAAAGCTCGCTTCTAGAGATTTGAAATCATCAGTGGTCTGCTTCAGGCTGCGGAGTCCTAGGTGCTGGCTAAGAATATTATTGTCGCAGAAACTATCTATGTAATCATACGCAAAGTAGGAGATGCAATAGTTTCTTCATGTGTGATAAAGGCGTGATCGATAACCAATGAAGAGGACGGCTATTGTCGCAAGAGAGAATCGACCGCATCCGTAAGTGAATTGAACTCGTAACTACCATCATGCCTACGATCATTCAAAAAGAATGTCGGCGTTCCGTTCACTCCACTTCGAACCCCGCTCAGGAAGTCTTCTCTTATTCGGGGAGAATAGAAGTGCTTGTCAACTTCGCGAGAAATCTTATCCTCGTCAAGCGAAAGCTTAGATTTCGCAAACCCAAGAAATAAATCTTCATTGTTCAAAGACGCTTGGTTTACGTATATGTAGTCATGCATATCCCAGAATTTTCCTTGAGCTCCCGAGGCTTCTGCCATCTCGGCGCCAAATTCCGCACGAGGATGTATTTCGGTAAGAGGGAAATTGCGAAAAACAAATCTTAGACGATTTTTGTATTTTTCCTGAACTTTCTTCACGATAGGATAGGCTTGACCGCAATAAGGGCACTGGTAGTCTCCATACTCGACCAGGGTGACTTTTGCTTTCGAACCTCCTTCGATATGATCCCTACCTTCAGATACGGGGAGAGTCAATTTAGGCGAGGATTCTTGATCATCGGTTTTTCTACGGTGGCTCATGTGTCAGATTCACCAAGCTTCCCCTTCTCAGGGTACATTTCTTCAAGGGCACGTATTATCCCGTCAGCTCCAGGATTCACACCTACTGGAGACAAGTAGCTCCAGCGTATCATACCTCCTTCGTCAATAACGAACAAAGCCCGCGCAGCTTCCCCGTTAGAATGTTGGAAAGCGCCATAACGTCGAGAGACCTCTCCCTTCGGCTCAAAGTCAGATAATAGTGGAAACGCTAGTTTTCGATCTTTAGCGAATGCAAGATGACTCCAGATGCCGTCCACAGAGACAGCCAGAATCTCCGGACTATTATATCTCTTAAATTCAGGCAAGAGCTGATTGTAAAGGGAGAGTTGATCTGTGCAGACTGGGCTCCAGTCGGCGGGATAAAAAACCAGAATCACCGGATTTCCTCTGAAATTCCTCAATGAGATTTTCTGATCAGGTGTGCTGAGAAGTGTAAAGTCCGGAGCCTTTGTACCCCCTCTCAAAATCGAAACTGAAGAGTGAACAGCGCCGGCTGAACTATTCTTATGCGTCTTTTTTGTAGCTTCCTTCCTTTTCTTAGATCTTTCTTCCAATTGTCCTAAAACCGCAGCGAAAATCAATATCCCAAAGCTACCTAAAATCGTTTTGGCAATGTTCTAACATTGCTAGACTCTTAACC
>JBOGRL010000154.1:0-4080 GCA_050749505.1 Nitrososphaerales archaeon | reverse complement strand
GGATGTACGGCGTCCTTCCAAATTCAGTCATGTTCGCTAGCAGGGGTGCTTTTACATTCTGCGAGAATGTTGCAAAATCTTTCCTAGTCTGGAGCGCTTCCGGAAAGATAACATCCGCGCCCGCCTTCAGGTAAAGCTTCGCTCGTTCTATCGCTCGGTCCAGTCCCTCAACTGCCGCGGCATCGGTTCTCGCGATTATGATCAAATCACTTTTTCTTGCGCGCCTGGCAGCAATGATCTTGTTCATCATCTCCGAGGGATCGACGAGCTCCTTGCCTGACAGATGACCGCATCTTTTAGGCATGACTTGATCTTCAATCTGAATCGCCGCTGCGCCGGCCCTTTCCATTTCAGAAACAGTCCGGGCTACATTCAGTGCCTCGCCGAAACCGGTATCGACATCGACGATCAGAGGGAGATCGACAACTGAAGTAATCTGTTCAACCGCCCCGGTAACCTCAGATAGAGTAGTAATGCCCAAATCTGGCAACCCGAGAAGATTTGAAAATCCGGCTCCGGAGAAATAGATACTTTTGAATCTAGCTTTCTCGGCGAGTAGGGCTACGGCCGGACTGAAGACGCCAGGCACAACGACGATTTTCGTGCTCCTGATAAGCTTCCGAAGCATTCTGCTCGAATCGCAATTACTTCTATTCACTGTCTCACTCATGACTGACGATGCAAACGACCTGCGTCAATCCTATTATTCCTATTCCTCTTAACTAGGAACCATGGCGTTTTGTGAGCTTTTTTTTGTAACGTCCGCGAAGGAAGAAAGGCTAAAAGTTTCTTATCGATGAGTTATATCAGGTGAGATTTGTGGCGAATCGTCTATTTCTCGTTCGAAATATTCAGGCAGAGAAGACAGAGTTCTCCTCTGTGAAGAGTTATTGGCGCTTTGGAGTAGTGAGGATGCCCGGTGCAATTGAAGCAAGGCGCATAGTATTCCGAACTTCCACTTTGTGGCTTTTGGACAAGGACCTGTTTGTGTGGCATGCGAAGCATTACCTGCAATAATCTGACGGCATTGTTTTTCTATTTACGGAGTTTCCCAAATCCGTCCAAAATCTGTTGTATATCCATACCCAATCCGATGCTATGCCTTGGAGTGGCATATCAAGCAGATTCCATCCTCATGAAGTGTGACCGGATAGATGTGAGGGTACAAGGGATGGCACCTGCAATTTTGGCATCGGTAGTAGCCCGACATCATGAGCCGAGTCTTTCGTGGCGGTAAACTGACAACGCGATCAAGGTTTTCATACGCATCTATGAACCTCAAACCGTCGGAAGTCGCGCGAAAGACATGCTGCGAGGTGTCTTTCTCTGCAATCTCCTGAATCAAACCAGATTCTTTCATCAAATTAACATAGCTAGTTAGAGTGCCATTTCCAATCATCGAGTTGGAGTCAAGACCCCCGTCCCTAGCAGTTCTAATCAAGCCTGCCAGTGTCGCTGCCCGAGCCCTAGTTTCGGTTCTAGCAGTTGTCCTCTGTTTTGTTCGTGCAACGATGCAAGTTGCCATCTCAATCAACAGAGCCTTGGTATCACGCGGTAGTAAATTAAAGCTAAGGTTACTCCCGAACTGTTTGATCACAAGTGAATCTCTTGTAGTCATGCCGATGCCACGGCTTGGTTCCAATCGAACGAGCTCGCACTGCACGGCAAATTTTTCAAATATCGATGAAAATCGGAAGCGTTCCATACTAAGACAATGGGCGAATATCTCGATCCTACTTTTGTCGGGATAGGTGGAATCCGCCTTCGCAAACAGCGCGCAAACAGAATTCTGAGCCTTTCCCACTCCGGGCGGGGAACTGTTTATACCTACCTTCGGGAAATGATTGAGCGCCGGAGACCATCACTTACGATAAATCTTAGAAATTGTCTAGCTCGTGCATTGCCATGAAAGCTGAGGAGAAAACAGCAGTCGCGCCGTCCCTTGTCATTAGGGGAAAAACTTTAGCCTACGATGAGGCTGGAGCCGGGAAATCCGTAGTTTTCGTTCATGGTGCGTGTGAGAATTCTGCTTTTTGGAATCACCAAAGAATTCTGTCAGACAGATACCGTTTACTTGTGCTAGATCTTCCCGGCCACGGAAGATCTCAACCATTGGATGGAGAGGTTCTAGTTAGACAATACTCGGATATCGTGGCAGAGTTCGTTGCAAAAACTTGCCCTGACAAAGCCGTGTTGGTCGGCCACTCGATGGGCGGCGCGATTGCGCTATTGAATGCGATCGAGCATAGAGAGAATCTGAAGGCAGCCGTCCTAGTTTGTACTGGCGCGAAACTTGGCGTGCTGCCATCCATACGCGAAGGACTTCGGGCAAGATTTGAGGAAACGGTCAAGGCGGTTGTAGGACCGCGTCAATTTTCCTCGAAGACAAACTTGGAGACCATACGATTTGTAACAAACGAAATTCTGAAATGCAAGAGCACTGTTGCGGCAGCAGATTATGACGCCTGCAATAGCTTCGACGTTAGGCAGAAGCTGCAATCAATCAATCTTCCTATTCTGATTATCGCAGGAGAAGAGGATAAGATGGCTCCCGTCACCTGGTCAACATACATGAAGGAGAACATACCAAAGGCAAAACTCGTGGTTCTAAAGGACGCATCCCACCTTCCGATGCTTGAAAGACCGGGCGATTTCAACCGGCATCTGAACGAATTTGTGATGTCTCTAAACTAGAATATTCCTGTTTTTTCATCGGAAATAATTTTATTCTTGGCCGACGGAATAACCTTATTTGGAATTGAGATACTCCTTCCCCAGCCATTATCATGCCTGATTCTTCCGACCTTGGCGTCGAAATCAAACGGGAAACTAAGATACAGCTCTATCCGTTCACTGAATATTTTCAGGGATTCGAGAACGTTCCTCCGATCAAGTCTCTGTTTGGGAACAAGGCAAACGAAATTCTGGATAAGCTGAAGGTAGAATTCTATTCTTCAAAGTTCGGATATATGGGCGTGAGCGACGAAGATGGTCATATAATGATAAGTTCTC
Source organism: Nitrososphaerales archaeon (assembly GCA_050749505.1). GTDB lineage: Archaea > Thermoproteota > Nitrososphaeria > Nitrososphaerales > CADDZS01 > DATLTL01. Next base: position 1,068 of record JBOGRL010000154.1, on the reverse strand, counting down.
ACCATCTCCGCACTGGCGATTTTGTCACGCTGTACCTGGACATAGTGCATGAGCTGCACCACGTGAAGCAGTTCATGGATGGAAAGAAACTCTTCCTTATGGAATATGAATATGTCGACAGCCCGATAGAGGTTGAGGCTTATCTTCCAACCGTTCAAGAAGCCAGGAGGATCGGACTGAATGATGAGCAGATAATCGAGTATCTGAAAATTGATTGGATAAGCACCGAGCAGCATGAGAGATTAGTAAACAGGATGGGACTACGCAATGCAAAGAACTGAGAGTTCTTTGCCAACAGCTCTACAAGAATGTCGTTGAAGCAAAGTGTGTAGAGATTGAAGATATTTCCTATGCCTAGTGCCGTGTCTACAAAGGTTGTTTGTGTTTTCAAAAGTCAGATCGTGCTCGAATTGTGCCTAACAATGTTAGACAACCTCTCTAGCCACGGCACTAGCTCTTGACACGTGTTCCATTCCAATTCGAAACTGCATCGATTCCAGACAGTGTGTCGCCATGCGCGAAGAAAGCTAAAGGAGATCCATACTTCACTTTGCTTCACATCGGTTTTCTAGCCATGCAGTTCCTACTGTAGCTCTAAGGGCATATCGAATATATTCGCTCACTGATACTCTCCATGCATATGCAAGAGGCAGCATCGCTAGAAAGTTCTTCGCCGTACAACACCCAAACATGTACATCCAAGTGTGAATCCAATTCACCAACTCCGCTACTTGTCTGCTAACCACTAATCTAATTTCTCCCTTTCCCTGTCAACATATTTTCCGATGGCATTGAATATTGCATTTGAAATCTTGCGTAGTTCGTCATAGGCCGGCTTGGTCTATATTATTTCTTAAGAGGAGGCGGGCATCAATGCATGAGTTCTATTTGAGGGCTCGTCTGAAATCTAACGCAGCTCGTCAATGCCGCGGTCCTCATCGGATTCCACTCTTGATACTAGCTAGGAGTTACGCGCTTGACCTGAGAAGATAGATGGGATGAGCGATGTAGCTCCTCACCGCGTCTCTCACGATCCTTGCCTTCGCTTCATACCAGCTCGTTCCAGTC
>JBOGRL010000153.1:0-2467 GCA_050749505.1 Nitrososphaerales archaeon | reverse complement strand
AGCAGCTTTGACAGGCTCCCCGAAAAACCGGGGGTATACATTCTAAAGAATTCTGAAGGGATTCCAGTATACGTCGGAAAAGCGACGAGCATCAGGGGAAGAGTGCTTGCTCACCTGACACCTCGGTCTGATGACCCCTTGGGAACGGTTCTAAAAAATCAGATCCAGAACGCAGACTATATTTTTACCCACTCTCCACTGGAGGCTCTGATTCTGGAAAACGTATTGATCAAGCGACACAAGCCGAGGTACAATATACGGCTGAAGGATGACAAGAGCTATCCTTACATCAAAATCACAACAAGCGAACCCGTCCCGCGGGTACTGGTTACACGCCAGCTGGATGAAGACGGGTCAAGGTATTTTGGCCCCTACGGGAACGCGAGTGCGGCGCGCAGAACAGTAAAATATCTTAGAAGAATATTTCCAATCAGAGGTTGCGCGCTGCCGCTGGATTGGGAGAAGAGGTTCAAGGCGTGCATTGACCGAAGCATCGGCCTCTGCAAGGCCCCTTGCGTGTTCGCCGTATCAAAGCAAGAATACAGCAAGGACGTGAGGAAATTTGAGCTCTTCCTGGAAGGTAGGCTCATTCACCTATCCAAGGTCATGTATGACGATATGTGGCAGGCTTCTGAAAAAGAGGATTACGAAAGAGCTTCCAAGATCAGAGACGAGATCAGATCTCTCGAGGCGACCGCCCTGAAGCAGCGGATCGCGTTTCCTAATCATACCAGAGACAAAGACGTCATAACTGTAGCAAGGGGAGAGGCAGGACTCGCTGCAGCCATCGTGTTTGAGGTGCGGGAAGGAAATGTCGTCGGTCGAGAGAAATTCATTCTTGACGATGTAGGCGAGGCCTCTTCGGATGAAGCAGAGATACTTTCGGCCTTCATAAAACAACACTATTCCTCGCAGGAAGCAAGAATAAAAAATAAACTGCCGGCGGAAATAGTTGTCCCGTTTGAGTTAAAGGATTCTGAGGAGATAAAGTCGCTGCTCGATGGATTGAGTGAGCAGCAAGATGAGGGAAAAGGCTCCAGGACGAGGCTCTTTTTGGCTTCGGAGAGCGAGGAAAACAGGCGGCTCATGAAACTCGCTCAGGATAACGCAGCCCTTGTGTTGAAGGAGCGCGAGTCCAAAGACGACGTGCGGAAACGGGAAAGGCTCCGAGCCCTAAAAGAGATCAAGGAGCGATTGGAGCTGGGGAAGATTCCGAAAAGAATCGAATGCTTTGACATTTCAAACATTCACGGAGAAGAAGCAGTCGGCGCGATGACCGTGTTTCTGGACGGGTTTCCGCAGAAGAGTGAGTACAGAAAGTTCAGAATAAGATCAGTCAGGGGGATCGATGACTACTCGATGATGGCCGAGATGATCAGCCGCAGGTTCAGGCGGCTGTACGAGGCAAATTCTTCGGATGAGAAGGGAATCATCAAGAGACGTTGGGCAAGCGCGCAGCCTGATCTTGTAATCATCGACGGTGGTAGGGGACACCTGAACGCAGCGTTAGGGCAGATGCACAAGGACGGTGTTTTCGGAATCCCGACCGTCTCGCTTGCAAAAAAAGAAGAGTTGATCTTTGCGCCTGGACGCGTCAACCCGATCAAACTTCCTCGCGACTCTGAAGCCCTACACATCTTTCAGCATATACGAGACCAAGCACACAGGTTCGGCATAACCTACCACAGAAAACTGCGGTCAAAAAAAGTCACAAAATCCGCGCTGGATGGAATACGCGGCATCGGTGAAAAGAGGAAGAGAAACCTGCTCGCGCACTTTGGCTCTGTAGACGCAATAAGGAGATCTAGCGCAGAAGAAATATCACAGGTCGCCAAAATCAGCGAGAAACTCGCCGTTACAATCGTGTCTGAGCTGGAACGCCAATGAACATGCCCCGGGTGATTGTTCTGAAGTCTATATGAAGAGGGTTAGCGAAAAACAACCGGGAAGCTCTTCGGATTTCTTCATGAGCAATTTTATTATTTATGAGGGATTTTGAAGGGTTTGTGGCATCATCGATTCACGCCTATTTTTCGTTTTTCCATCTGTTTCCAAGTGCCTTGCCAGAGAAGTCATTTCTCTTGCTCGTTGCCATTGTAATTTTTTCTGGTAAATTTCCTACTCTAGCTGTTTGTCGACCAAGACTGGCGCACCTCCTACGAATCCTTTTTTGGTTCGTACTCCGGCGCCGGTTGAGCAAAATATTGATAGTTCACTCGTGCAAGAACAAAATATAAAATTGAAAAAGACCCAATAAATGACTTAGGGCGTTTGGCTTGGCCATCGGAAATAAGATGTCAATTCGAGATAAAAACAACGTCGTGACGGGATACTGTCACATCTCTCGATATGGGGCCACGCAGGGACGCTAAAATGCGCACCGAATACTTTTGTATGGATGGTAGATAATATCTCTATACAAATATTCAATAAAAGAGCTTTTTGCGTGCGTGGAGCAGTCTCGTTT
>JBOGRL010000152.1:0-5063 GCA_050749505.1 Nitrososphaerales archaeon | reverse complement strand
AGCGAATCCTGTTCGAACAGGTTGAATTTCTTCGAAAGAGATCACCCATTAAGATTTGCTTCTACAGAATCGGCAGCGAAAAAGGCGCTAAGGAGAACGGGGCTTTCTATCGAGGACATGGACTTTTTTGAGATACACGACTCTTACTCGATACTCGCCGCTCTTTCAGTTGAGGCTCTGGGATTATCAAAGCCGGGGCGAGCGTGCGACGACGCCGGCCTCGGAAAGTTTGATATCGGCTCCGAATTCCCCATCTCTACTTTCGGTGGAATGAAAGGGCGGGGATATCCCGTGGGAGCTGCTGGAGTCTATCAGGTGTGCGAAGCCTACCTCCAGCTGACCGAGCGCGCTGGCTTTAATCAGGTCCCAGATTCAAAGAGATGCCTGATCCAGTCAATGTCCGGAATCGACAGCTCGTGTTTTGTCCACATTCTCTCTTCTATCGGGAGGCGAAGCTAGGCAGGAATGACAGTCCCTTTCTGGAGAATGCGTGACAGATACTACGGCATTTTGGGGAACAAGTGCGACGATTGCGCTCAGGAGTATTTTCCTCCGGTGAGCGTTTGCAGAAAGTGCCGGTCGGTCAAGCTGAAGGACAAGGCAATGCCCCGTACGGGGACGCTTTTGAGCTACACGATGCAAAGGGAGAGCCTTCCCGGATTCGAGGATCAGGAGCCGATGGTGTTCGGTCTCGTGAAGCTAGTAAATGGAGTCAAGATCATCGCGCAGCTCGTAGACATGCCCTACGAATCGCTGGTGGATGGATTGAGACTGCGAACGGTTTTTAGAAGGATCCGGAGCGACGGCGAGTCCGGACAGATATTCTACGGCTTCAAATTCGCACCCGCAAGAAAGGGAAAGAATTTCGAGACAGACGACTAGTGAAGTAAGGCAGCTATGGACACTTTTTCAAGACGAACTAAGAAACACTTAATCACCAAAAAAAGAAGTTATCGTGATGTGATGACTTGAACAACCCCGAACAGCAACCACCACCTCAACCAAGGAGAGCAAATTATGATGAAATTCTGAGGCTGGCTCTCGAACGCGGTTTCTTTTTCCCTTCAGCAGAGATTTACAATAATGCGCCCGCAGGGTTCTGGGAGTACGGGCCGATTGGGTTGTTGATGCGAAATAACTTTGTTCGCGAGTGGCGCAGGAAACTCGTCAGGCGTGATGACATGCTCGAGATCGACGGCTCTCTGATCTTGCCCAAGATAGTGTTTGAAGCCTCGGGACACCTCTCGAGTCTTGTAGATCCGATAGTCCAGTGCGAGAAATGCAAGACAAGGATAAGGGCGGACAAGTACATCGCGGAGAAGACTGGCCTTCAGATCGACGAAAGATTATCTCCAGAAGAGTTTCAGGACCTCGTAGCGAAAAATAACCTTCGATGCCCCAACTGCGGAGGAACTTTCGGCAAGCCGTCCAAGTTCAACATGATGTTTCGTGTGGGCGTAGGAGCTGAGGATGCCGACGCATATCTTCGGCCCGAAACGGCTCAGAGCATATTCGTGGATTTTCAGAGACTATCCAAGACAATGCGGCTGAAGCTTCCCAAAGGGATAGCACAGGTGGGCAGGAGCTTTCGTAACGAGATCGCTCCACGGCAGGCGCTGATTAGGCTCCGAGAGTTGATGCAAGCCGAGGTCGAGGTTTTCTTCAACCCTGACGCGAAATTTGATCCTTTGAAATTCCAGAAGATAAAAGACGTCGAAATGAATGTTTTAGCCCAGCCGTATCAGGATAGCCACAAGGAAAACGCAAAGAAATGCGCCGCCTCAGAAGCTGTCCGAGTTTTCGGCGGAGGAGAAATCATCACTTATTATTTCGCGCTTCTCCAAGAGTTTTATGAAGCCTGCGGGTTCCAAAAGGAAGACACCAGGTTCAGAGAGCTTTCGGCATCAGACCGCGCCTTTTACACCACTTCGGCGTTTGATTTCGAGGTGAACACGAGCTTTGGCTGGTTAGAGCTCGTAGCTTGCAATTACAGAACTGATTATGACCTTGGAAACCACTCAAAATACTCGGGGAACGACCTGTCCGTGATGGACAAGGATAACAAGAAAGTCCTGCCGCACGTAGTCGAGCTCAGCCTGGGCGTCGACCGTAGCCTGTTCGCGTTGCTCGACTTCAAGTTTTTCCACGAACAAAATAGAGACGTCCTGAAACTGCGGCCAAACATTTCGCCGTACCTTGCAGCGATCTTCCCTCTGATTTCAAAGCCCGATCTTGAATCGAAGGCAGAGTCCATCTACGAAGGATTGAAGCAAAGCGAGGACTATGACGTGTTCTACGACGATTCAGGCGCGATCGGTAGGCGATACAGAAGGATGGACGAAATAGGAACGCCATTTTGCATCACGGTTGATCACGAGACGCTCCAAAATGATACGGTGACGCTGAGAGAGCGAGATTCAATGTCACAGTCCAGGATCAAAACATCCGAGCTTGGGGAGACCTTACGCGGACTGAGAGACGGTAAGCGCTAGATAAAGTCCTACCGCGATCAGCGCAGCCGCAATCGTCGCGATAAGATTCACTCCGTTGTTGTCAAGCATTCTGATCCCTCTTTCCCTGACGGTTGATTTGCCATGGTGGCGCGCGCTCTCTGTCCGCGCGCCGCAGACTCTGCACCTGTTTTGCCCCTGAAGAGTACTTCCAAGAAAGCTGTCAAAATTCGTCGCGAGGATCGCAGAAATTACTACTGCGAAGAACGCGGAAATCAGCGCGAGACGGCTTCCGCTTACGATCCCCAAGAAGATTCCCAAGGCCGCAATCCCCAAGGCAGATGCGATGCCTGCGAGTTCACCCAGCAAGGAAACGCCCCCAGATGTACCCGGCTCGACAAATTTTCGCAAATTGAGAATGTACCTTGGCTTGGATCTGCTGAGCAGACCGATCTCAGTCGCTATGGTGTCGCACATGGCTGCCGCAATCGACCCAAGGAAAGCAACGACAAAAACCTCCTGATGGGTGAATATCTCAGCCACCGCCGCGATCCCTGCAACCATTCCATTTGCAACTGTGTTCGGCCAGGATCTCAGGCCTCCCTTTTCCTGAGCCGAGCCAAGTTTTTTCTTGTAATCGTACCGAACCCGCGTAGTGAATGATGATATTCCGAAGAAGGCTATTATTATGACCAGCCAACTGATGCTGCCTGCGAGAAAAGCTGCGAAGCTGATGAGCGCGCCCAGAGCTGCGCCCGGGACATCGATTGACCTTGAACGAACCGCGAGATAGGCGAGCACGAAAATCAGGACTATTCCGCCGACTAGCTCTGCGGCCGTTTGGATTGGCAATTTGAGGGGTTCTCCTCTGCGCCTTGGATAGTACTCAGCAGTGGCCCCTTTTGGCGATGGTGGTCGTCGACGCAGTAAGTGAGGAGAGCTTTTGAATTATCTCCTCCTCCGTCGCTTCAGAGAGTGCCAGGATTATCCTCTCCTTCTCTGCCAACGCCTTTCCCACCTGATCCACGTTTTTGGGGCCGTGCAGTACGACCATCCTCGGCTTCAGGTGAACGACCCTGATCGCCACCATGGGTGAGCGTCCCAGCCCGACCTTCGTGAACACCAACAGGCGCTCAGTAGTAGCGCCGTAGATCTTGTAAAAATCAAACCCTGAAAGTGCGTATATCGTCTTGATGGAGTCAAGCACCGTGTAACCGTATATGTCTGTGTCCATTTTCTCAGCCCCCGTTACGACACGCCCGCCGATGAGCTCTGCAAGCTTTCCAGCCTTCACGGGTTCTCCAAACTCTCCAATTGAAAGTATCGCAGATTTGTCCTTGGGCTCTACCTCATGCGACAGGAGCTTGTGGTGGTTGTTGTCCAGTTTGACCAGCGCTTCCACGTATCTCTTGATGAAACCCACGCCCGGAGAAGCCCGCCTCCCGCTCTCATAGTCGCTCAGAACTGACGGAGACAGTCCCATCTCCCTTGCGAGAACAGCCTGTTTGACCGCTATCCTCTCCCTCCACTTTCTCATCGTGTCACCCGGATTCTCGCTGATCACGACGTCTCCCGCTATGTGCGAAGCAAACTCGTCATGATCAAGGCTCATGAGGCAAATCTACGACAAATGTCGATTTAAGCCTTCCCCGGCCGCGCATTTTGGGGTTTACTCCGGGAACTGCTCTTCGAGTAAAAAAGATGCTCCGCGTCTTCTTTGGTCGTAGGAGTAGTGGTTTTTGCCCAGCCGTGACAAGGGATCATTTGAATTTGCACCAAAAAAATCATTTTTTCGAGATTTCCATAACTTTTTCCCAATTGGGAACGGCGATGATATAGACATTATAGCTGCCGTCACCCCTCCCCCTAGGGGGGTCTCCTATTGTTTTCAATGATTTTTTGTATGAAACCCATTGATATCCTACAAATCTTGCATAATGAATGATTCAACAAAAAGAAAGTTAGGGCAGGGAGTGTAATTATCTGAAAGGGTCTCCTCCGATTTAAACCCTGGGTGATCTAGAACGCTCCCGACTCCTCGAATCAGGTCGGAGCCCGTGTTGAGAAATTTCCCTTCCCCCTGGAAAACACTATTATCTAGCGGAAGAGGTTCTCCAGCGGACTCCAATTTTCCTTTTCGGCCATCCATATTGGAGTAAAACATTTTCCATCGAAATCGAGCGCAAAAACGAGTGAACTTGAGCAAAGAAAACCGTCTCTCCTCGAGATTGTCTCAGGGATGAGACACAAAGTTTAACGCCGACCTCTTTGGAGAGGTTGAGACAAAAGGGAGAGGTGATGTACTCTTTTTGCTTGGTTTATTCGGGATACTGAAATCGACGACCCTTCAGACATCTGGCGAACTCGGGCCGATTGTCGCGCTCGTGATAGCCATAGGAATTGCGGGCATCGCGATCATAATTATCTATTCGAAGAAGGGCAATCAGTAGGGCACCTGCTCGTTCCCAGTAAGCATTTTTAGATGATGCCATTCTACATTTGTCAAATATGCAATCAATCAAGTCAGGTGACGCTCCAAAGGCGATTGGGCCCTATTCTCAAGCGATTGCCTACAAAGACCTAATTTTCCTGTCCGGTCAGATTCCGATCAAC
>JBOGRL010000151.1:0-7675 GCA_050749505.1 Nitrososphaerales archaeon | reverse complement strand
CAAAAAGACCTTTGGCGTCTGATAGGGGATCGAACTAACATTTCCTGAAACGACTCCGCTGTTATATATGAGGCTGCTTTCGTTATAGCTCTTTGCGAAAGTCATCCCTGCCGGAATTGGGTCCTGAAAACTCACCGCTGAAAGAGTACGAACCGTCGTGCTGGACAAAGTCAGTGTCACATTGATTTGGTTGCCACTAGGTGTACCGATATTCTTGGACAGAGATAGTCCCGGAGTACCAGGCGCAGCGAGACTGAGCGCAGTATTTACGGTATTTGTCGTCGTATTATGGGCGACCCCGTTCGCATCCTGCCAGGTGGCTGCGAAAGATATCGAGGCAATGGTTTGAGCGAGAGATCTAGATGTCGAGTTTGAGATGTAGCTCCACGTACTTCCAGCTGGCAGGCTTGACTTCTCCAATCCGTCAGATTTCAGACTAAATGCGGCGCCGCTTCCCTTGTTTGTAATGTTAACATTCATCGAATAGGGCGCGCCAGCTTACAGAGAACCGCTGCGAATGCTCGTCGTTGCTTCCAACTCTGGGGTATTCTGTCCGCCTATGACCAGTGTCTCGGGATTCAAGAGTGCGCTAGCATTTACAGTCGTATTGCCCGCCACGTATGCGTAGGTCACTGGGGTTGCGGGAATTGAAAAAGTTCCACTGCTCGCAAGCACAGTAAAAGCATACGCAATCGTCATGGATTCTCCCGCGGAGAGGGTCTGCTCGCCTGAAGTCTGGGAGACTGTTTTCTTGAAGCTGGAGCTCTGGGAGTAAATCCAGCTATCATTCACAAAAACATTAGTCGCCGTTGCGCCTCCGCTCGGGCTGACATTCTTCACGAAAATGCTTACGGTGACGTTGCTACCTTGCGAGGGCGTGAGGCTAGGCGTGACCTGCCTGTAGGCGACGATAGTCGGGAATGAAAAGTTGAGTGAAGCGTTGACATTCGGGATAGCCCTATTGCCGCCATTTGGGCTGAGCTCGATAGCGGCCGATATGTTCGATATGTGGTTTGTGAATGCAGCGTTCGAGCTGCTTATCAATCCATCCAAGACGTAAATGTCAAGACTGGAGCTTGTTGCGATTTGGGAATAGTTGTACGAGGTTTGCAACAGACCGAGGTGGGTGTACAGCACGAAGCTGTTCGAACCCAAAGGAGCCATTCCACCGAATGAGATTGAGTAGTCAGAAGTAGATGATGAGTAGGCAAACTGGTAATAAGAGACGTCAGCTCCCTCCAGCTGGCTTTCGGTAATCATTGAAGCAAAGCCGCCTGCCGAACTGGGGATGAGGTTCCAAAAGTAAACGTGCATTTCTGTGGCAAACGTGAGCGGTGAAACAAACGTCAATGTGCCTGGGGTCGAATTTGTCTGCTGAAATGCAAGCGCGAATCTCTGATCAAGAGAGTCTGCGAGTTGTACTGCATCGCTCTGCGAAGTTGAATTGATCACGAGCAAGGCTGCAGCGGGATACGGTTCGGACTGCCCACCGAGCTGCCCGAATCCATACTTCGTGAAAATATCATACTGCGACTGCCAGTTGGCATAATGAGTCAACGTAATTGAATATCCGCTCACCGAGCTCGGGATGCTGAGCGAACCAAGCGAAATATTCCCACCTCCCAAGCTAACCTTCCAGAACGTCTCGCCCGCAGCAAGGTAGACCGAGAGGCCCTCAGTGTAATTTGAAGAAGAAGCTAGAACTCCTGTCTTGGCGCCAAAAAATGTGCTGTTGCTGCTGAAAGAATAAGCCAGTGGCGTAAATAGTAGCACGAGAATAGCTATCACTAAAAAAGCGATTGTACGCATCCGCAACGGTCGTTCGGGCAAGAGACGCGAAATAGCTGTTATAAAGTTTGCAATCAGATGGCTAGACTTTTACCGGTGGCAGTTTTTCCCTGCTGTCGCACGTTATCAAATTCCGGTTTTTCTTCTGGTTGCTGAGCTTTCGGCCGGTGGATCATCAATTCCCTTTTCGTCCAAGAGGAATACGTTTTCTCTTTCCGCGTGGTAGGGGCTATCAACCATTCTCGCGACTCTGTTCTTTCCGGATTTCCTCAAGTAGATCCGATAAGTGCTCGTGTGCGCAACCACGTGACCTCCGGTTGCCTTCGTCGGGTCGCCGAAGAAAGTGTCCGGCGACGACTGGACCTGATTGGTTACGACCACTGCAGTGTTATACACTTCGGCCGTTCTAACGAGCGTGTGCATGAATTTATTTAGACGCTGCTGCCTTTCAGAAAGAGTCCCCCTTCCGAGAAATTCTGCTCGATAGTGTGCGACTGCGCTGTCAACTATTACCAACCTTACCCCGTGACTGCGTACCTGGTTACCAAGCTCTCCAACAATGAGTTCCTGATGTGATGAATTGAATGCCTTCGCAACAACTATCCCTTCCAAAATTGCTGGAGGATCAAATCCTCTTGCTCGGGCGATCTCGGCCACTCGCTCGGGCCTGAATGTGTTTTCAGTGTCGATGTACACTACCTTGCTAGAAAGACCGCCCTGAATTCTGGGAGCTTGCACGGTCACGCAGAGAGTTTGGCAAATCTGTGTCTTTCCAGAGCCGAATTCGCCGTAAAACTCCGTAACGGCCTGGGTTTCGATTCCGCCGGCGAGCAGGTCGTCAAGGTTTGAAGACCCGGTCGTTATCCTATCAATTTTCTTTCTTCTCTCGTAAATCTCGGACGCCGATACAAAATCATCTTCAAAATACTTTAGCTCGACAAGTTTGGCCCTTGCCTTGCTGCAAAGCTCAGAAGCCCGAGAGAGGTCGTATCCCGCGGCTTCAGCGACTTCGCTGGGCGATTTCACCGCAAGGTCAAGCAGCGTAACAATGCCTGCCTCATTTAATTTAGCCTTCGTCGCCGGTCCTACACCTTCCAGTTCCTCAATATCAAGAGCAAGCGGCTTTTCAGCATTATCAACAGATGAAGGCACTGGATCGTCACCCACTTCCGCTTTCGGCATCCCCCAGATATTTCTCCCGACCAAAAAACTGTAGTAGAGCGAAAAATTGGCGCGTCTTGGTATAATTAGCTTTCTTCATTAGAACTAGGTGATGTAGAATGAGTTGTAGTTGTTTTGCAGGTTCACTTGTTGATTTCATGCGTGAATTTTTCTCGGTCAACATCTTATTCTACATCACCTTAGAACTAGGGCTTTACTCTGGTGATCGTTCTTGGGAATAAACTGGCCGCTCGTATGTGCTTGAGTCCGCACATCCACCTCGTAACTCGTTCCGCTCCAATTCCGAATCCGGAGTGTTCGGGCATTCCATATTTTCTGAGTTCCAGATACCACTCAAATGATTCGGTGGGGAGCTCCTGACTTGCTATCCGTTTCATCAACTGTTCGTAGTTGTGAATTCGCTGTCCGCCGGTTGCTATCTCGCCGTATCCTTCGGGAGCGATCAAGTCGGCCGATCTCGTAACCTTTTCGTTCTTTTCTTCGGTCAGGTGATAGAAAGACCTCGCGGAAACAGGATATCCAGTAATGAAAAACGGAACCTCGAACTGTTTTGAAACCAGCCTCTCACCTTCGGTCGGAACGTCTTCTCCCCACTCGAACGAAATCCCTCCCTTGATGGAGATCTCTCTTGCCTCGTCGTAGGTGATTCTGGGGAATGGGACTTCCGGAAATTTGAACTTTCTTCCGAGGGTTTTGAGGTCTTCAGATCTCTTATTCACAACGCGCTCTGCCATTGATTTGACCAGGTTCTCCTGAAGCTTTATGTTTTCTTCCTGACCTGCAAACGCCTGTTCTGCCTCGATCATCCAAAATTCTGTAAGATGTTTGTTTGTTTTTGACTTTTCCGCCCTAAACGCGGGCTGGAATATGAACACTTTACCAAAGGCTGCAATTGCGGCCTCCTCGTAGAGCTGAGCACTCTGGCTCAGATACGCCTTCTTGTTGAAATAGTTGATCTCAAATAGCGTTGATCCCCCTTCTACGGCATTCTGCACTATTATGGGCGCGGAGATCAGAGTGAATCCGTTGTTTATGAAATAGTCAAACGCGGCGTAAATAGTCTCTGATCTGATTCTCAAGACCGCCGAAGTTTTTCTTCCTCTGATCGCTAGGTGTCGCTTGTCATAGAGGAAAAATGATGCTTTGACAGCGCTCCTCGTAATCGGCCATTTTTCAGCTGGGGCCAGTATCCAAAAGTCAGTAACGGAGATCTCCTTCCCGCCCGAAGCTCGCTTGTCCTCCCTGATAGATCCGCTGACGCCGACGGCTGATTCGATGTTCGCCGACTCGAAATCAGAAAAAGCCTTGGGTGAGACATTGTTCTTCTTACATGCAACTTGAATGTACCCAGATCCATCTCTAATCGCCGCAAATTTTATCCCACCGATTGAACTCTTTGTTGCGATCCACCCCAGAATTGTGATCGCGGTGCCGGGTGATGATTGGAGTGCTTCCTGGATCGTGTGAGTCCTGGATCTTGGGCTCGCTGTTTTTTGTTGCGGTGTCTCCATTGGCTTTTTCAGATCGAGAGTTTCTTTCCACCATCGCGTTTTTGAATACTTCGTTTACAGATATGAATTGATGATTTGAACGGCGCTATCAAGCCCGTTGTATTGCCTTGACACTGATTGTAGCTTATGGGCGTTGCCCGCATATCTGGAATCCTCGATGCAAGCTTCGACAGAGTCGACTAGCTTCCTCGCGCTGAGGTTCTCCGCCCTTATCTCGATCCCCAGCCCCATTTTTTGAAACTTTTCAGCGTTCCATATCTGCTCAGAATGGTTGTATATAGGGGCCAACACTGCCGGCTTCCCGAGATCTATGCACTGACTAATTGTGGTGTGCCCTGATCTTGCAACGAGCAGGTCTGCGAGAACGAATAGCTCGTCCTTGATTGGACACCATTCGTAGAGCCACGCGTCGTTTGCTAGCCTTCGCGGCTCGCTTGATGCATTCGCGTTTCCCATAGAAACCACGACGTTGTATTTTCTTGACAACTCGTCTGTCGAGACTAGAGCTGTATCGACAAACCGCCTTTTCGTTACGTTTGGGCCGCTCACCTGAATGAAAACTAGAGGCCTGCTGTCGAGTGAGAGAGATTTTTTTACCTTTTCCAACCTTTCAGCCGGGGCGTGAATAGTTGGTGCTATGAATCCCACGTATTTTACTCTGCTTGAGACGTCACTCCCAGCAACGTTAGCTTCGCTTATAGTATAGGGAGGCGGAAGGTCGGGCATTAACACCTCAGAGCTGAGATCCCAGAATAGTCCAAGCACGTTCCCCGCAATCCGCTCATAGAGTTTTGATCCGATGCTCTCCCTGAACCTTGGAGGAAAAAGTATCTTGAACTGGTTCAGGATAGTGATCATCGGGAGAGATTCCATCCGAGCAGCAAACACGGCAGAAAGCCTAGAATCTGAAACGACCAGGTTTGGATCAAACTTTGACATCTTGTCAAATTCGAACCTGACCTGATTTGTAAAGTCAAGAAACAGGCTGGGAAACCTGACGAATGAATCCTTTGAAGAAAAGCCGCCCGATTCGTTCCATCGCAAATCAACAGACGGGCATTCAACAACCTTCTCGTTGTTCCTCTTAAGGTAATCAAGCGCTTCGCCAAAGGTGGAGTACAAAAAATCATCGCCCTCCTTACGCAGGCAATTAGCTATCTCATTAATCCGGGTTATGTGTCCTAGACCTGAGCCGAAGACTGGAAAGTAAATCTTGCGCAAGAGTATTTGAATTTCTCCTGAAATAGTAGAGACTAAGCCTAAACCGGGAAGCTTCGGATTGATCTAGCGCACTTATGTTTAGCTTGCGATCTAGTCTTCTGCTAGGATTACTCTGCCTTTCGGCGAAGTTTCCTCAAAAACTTGAGCCTGAAACTTGTAGATGATAGTTCCCGGAACAAGCCACTGGTCGGGAGGCGCACCTGCCTTCATGCTGAGGTTGGTCAAGAATTCTTCTGGGCCCCATTTGAATTCGGTAGCAACTTGAGGGAGCAACAAACCCGCGCCGAAGCTCCACTTCATGATCAATCCATCTTTTCCGATTTTGATTTGCTTCGGAATCTCCTTCGGGCTCTGGACGGTGACCTGCGTGGGCTTTGTCAAGATGCTCACTTCTGTGAGGAGCGAATCCAGCTCTGATGCCTTTTGCAAAGGTTGAAACCTCGGGTCCTGGGTTGCGGCAGAAACCGCGGATTCGGGAAGCGCCCTGCTAAGCTTGTAGATGGGTTCGGAAAATCCGATGCATCCCCTCAGCGTTTTTTCTTCGTCGTCCACCTTGAGAGTAACAAAGCAACCCAATTTTTCTTCAAACCTACGATCGGCCAAGATTATGGGGGGCGTGATTATGCTGATTGTCTCAAGATACTTTGTTATCGTCTCTCTAACAGACCCGATCAGAAGATTCCCGTCTGAGACTCTAAACAAAGATGCACTCTGCTCCTCCATTTGAACTTGATTTCATTGCTGGAATTACGATGCTTTTAGATTCATTCGTGTCTTACGAAGCTCAGCATCAACTTCATGGAACAACTCCGAAAGATTTTTCCAGTGGCTTCCCTTCCAGTAATCCTTTCCGCAAGCCACGCAGGTATAAACAGTACTGACGTGATTTACTCGACCAGAATCCTTCAACTCGCCGTTGCAGACTGAGCACCTCGCTACAACTGAATCATTGATTCCATGTGCCCCGATCTTGGACAATACCTCAAACAGTCTTTTGTGTTCAGTTCTCGAACTGACCAGAATTGAATCGGTCTTTGCTCTCTTCGCGGTGAGAAAAAGATCAGCATCTGCTGTAACAAGGATCCTGCCCGTATCCTTTGCGAACTTCAAGAGATTTTTGTCAGAGGACTTCGAATCATAAACAGTATCGTAGCCCAAAACACGCAGCTTTCTTGACAGTGAACCAAGCATTCCATCTACCAAGAGCATTTTGCCCTCTCCGGAGGGAGATTTTATCATGAATTCTTCCTTGAATTGCATTTTAAAGCAAGATCTTTTTTCTAGTTACCTTCGCTCCGGACTTGATCGTTAGATTTGCTCGTCGTGCACTCGCCGCAGACAAACTTTCCGTCTATTTCTAGGAGGTCATCTGACCACTGAGTGCATGCATCGCAATAGCCCGCGAGGAATGTTGGTTGCCTTGTCGCCTGGCTTGTCAGAATCATAGCCTTTTCAGAAATGATGTCGAATAGCTCCGGCGGCACTGCGAGAATGTCCGAGACTGAAATAATTCCGACCAGTCTCTGCTTGTAAGAGACGCCGAGCCGTTTGATTCCGAATCGTCTCATCATTCTAGCAGCTTCCGTTATTTCCTTTTCACTCTCTATCAAGTGGAGCGGCCTTGACATGACTTCAAACGCACTGACCGAGCTTGGTTTCGTGTCTTTACTGACAACCTTCGTGACGATATCCCCTTCAGTTACTATTCCAACGGGTAACTCTTTGTCCATGACCACAATGCTTCCCACCCTGGAGGCTGTCATTTTCTCCGATATGTGCTTGACAGACTCGACAGGTTCGGCGGTAATGACTGGGCTATTCATGACTTCGCGAACCAGGACTCTTGTTCTTACTGATGGCGCAAATTTGTCTGACAACATTTTCGCCCGAGCCAAATGCGGATGGTCTTTTTAGGGAGCGCGAGCTCTTATTAGTTTTGTTTCTCAGAGACAAGTTTGTAGCTGCCCGATGGT
>JBOGRL010000150.1:0-4344 GCA_050749505.1 Nitrososphaerales archaeon | reverse complement strand
ATTATTTCAAGCACATTCCCGTCTCACCAGAATCCCATGACCTGTCAGGAGCTGCGCCGATTGTAGCCGAAAAAGAATCTGTCACTCAGCTTTACGGGACTAGAGGCGAGGTGGAAGTAGAACCAATATTCGCAGTGCCAGCGCTTTCATGGCGTGTTGTAATGTTGTAGGCAGTGAGTTCTCTTTTCAATTCATCTTTCGTTGTCTTCAGCGTAATTACATCACCAATGCCTTGGACACTCTCCACACTTACGGGAAGGTGGTTACGCTGGAGCGGACTGCTCGTCATGCCAAGCTCCTGCTCAATATTGCCCTTGAGTTGTACATCCAGGTGCGTTATCTTCCAGTTATCTCTATCAAATATCACTTCTTTTGACTTGCCTATCTTCCATCCATCTAATCCAACCACCTCTTTATCGGTAATATCACTTGTGATCATATGATGTCTATGGAAGGTAGAGCATTTTCTCTCATTAAGAACTTGTGGTACTCTTCTTCTTTAGTGACACTCGCTGCTGCTCGACAGTGATCAAGAGCGCGTTGAGCCAGCCAGCGCCGATCGGCGCCATGGAGAACCCGAGCGGCAGGAAAGAATTTTCTTGTTTGACCGTCCATGGACTGTACCGATGTTCGCTGTTTTTTCTGCGGTTGAAGTGCAGTGCAGGAATCAGTCACACCAATATTCCATGGCCTTTTATTTTGAAACTCGCTTCACCTTAAGGACGTAAGAGGCAGCCTTGCCGCATTCAACATGTGGTATGACGGGTCGCACACAAGTCAATTAGGCGATCACGCTCCACCTCAGTTTTGGACATACCTTGACGGTCGGATAACATCAGCAGGGGTCATGCCTTATCTTTCTGGGATACCTAGTGGGATGGAAGCGAATCTCCGCAATTTTTGCACACTTGAGCTTGTGAGCGCATACGAGAGCGCAAAAAAGTTCTGCTCTGGTAATTTCGCGATCGAGTTATCGTTCGTGTAGGGTGCAAGTTGCCTTGCATCGAATGAAAACCTGGTTGATTTTCACCTATAGCTACTCGGGCTAAAACCTGGTAAAAAAGGAAATGAATTATTGTCTACGGCCGCAGTTTTGTGCGGTTCGAACTAACTCTTTCTGGTCGGACGCAAAAGCAACAGCATTGTAGTCTGTGAATGATAGACCCTGGCTGGGCCTGGACTGTTATTTTTTTTGCCAATCGAGCTCATCGTGGAAGCAAGATGCGTGTTGAGAAGATTTTCCGGTACAAGATCGGCTTTCGATGAAATTTTGATTTTGCCACCGCTCTTAGCGCTTCGAGAGCGAAAGCACGGGGAAAGTGAAGGGCTCCGAACTCAAGATCAACATCATCACGTCTACTTTTCAAGACGTTCACTTGGGCTAATATCTTCACTGCCCCTCGAGCTCCTATCATCCGCAATCTAATTATAATGTGCTGGTAGATACTGTCAATTCGTCTCGGGTGGCGCCTGAAATTGAAATCTTTAATACCTGAATACGAACCAAAATGTAGCTTCCAATTTAGCATTGCGCTGAAATGATAGTAATGGGAGATTCGTGAATCGAAGTTGGTTTACATAGATACAACCTGCACACTGGAGAACTTCCGACGTTTCTTGGTGCAAAGCACCTGCGCCTCCTTCATACCCGAGGGTTATTTCCGCGAACCTGAAGTGTTCCCGGAAAAGGAGGGTGAAACTGGATCAATTTACATTGAAGCGGCAGACAAGGTAAGTCTCAAGAGAATACGTGACATTACCTTCGTGAATGCGAGGGATATTCTTGGAATAATCTACGTCAGCAAAAGTGGGAATACGAAGCTAAAGTGGCGCGAGAGCCGCGGAGATCAGGGAAAATTGACCGGAGAAGCTTCGACGAACAGCCTCGTGAACCTATTTTCTGCAAGAGTTCTGAGCAAGGAGTACACGGATCAACTTCTAGCCGCGGATGAATCTGGGGAGACAGTCGAGGAAGCGCAACCTCCAATTCCAGGCGATCTTGAAGGATCTTTGAATGTGGAGGGTGACGTGTAGTTGGAGCGGCAGGGACATCCATCAACAAACGCAGTGAAAGTAAGAGTCCACGAGATAACCAGCATGACTGATCCGGAAACAGGCAAGCCTGGCAAAAACATCAAGCTGGTTCAGGTAAAACAGCAGCGCCCCCAGCAGGCTCAACAGTTTGGACTCTTCGGTGGTGCAGACGACTCTAACATGATCAAGAATATAATGTCGCAATTTCAGGCGATGGGTCTCCCGTTTGGAAGGGACAATATGCCAAAGATCAACCTATTCCTGAGTGAAAGCGAATACGACCTGTTGGGCGTGCGATTCGAAGTGAACGAGGTCTACGACATGATACTGAAGGACGGTTCTATCCGCTTCCAAAAATCACTCGAAGGCGTCTAGACCACCTAAACCTCTTTCGGAAAAAAAGATGGGGTTGGCACCTATCCGCAATTCTAGAAAAAAGATTAGACCAGCTGCAAGAGAGTCTGTTGCTGTTTCTGGTGCAGGAGCGATACTTCCAGCGTGGAAGAAAAATTTTGTAATTGGAATCGATGACTGTGTATGCATCGCAGATTCTCGCGGTAGACTCTCAGCACAAGCCATTGCGGGGGCAAGAGAGATTGCAGGAGCAAAAGAGTGGACAAACAAACTCTACGATGAAGGTCACCAGATCTGCTTTTTCACAACGCGGCCAGGCAAATTTCGGGCTGCGACAGAGAAATGGCTCAAATTGCGCGGATTCAAGTACCACTCGCTCGTCATGGACAAGCCGGAAGCTTTACAGTATCACTACATAGATGACAGACACGTTCAGGCGACGACTTTTAGAGGCAAATTTTCTCCACTGATTAGGAAAGAGCACAGGATCGAAGTTTTCGGTTAGAAGAAGCATCATCTGCAACGCGAGGTTGGTCTAGACTGATTAGCATTGCTGTACGAGGTTAGTCTTAGTCCTTTCTTCATAGCTCGATCACCCTAAACCGATTCCTATAACGAAATGCTCCCAAGCCGTTAGGAGCGTATTTTTGGGATTTTCCATACCATTCGTAGAAGAGCTCGAATAATTGCTTTCTGGATTCGCAACCGGTCAATTGAGCATCTTCTTCGCTCAGGAGGCGGGGCCTGAAATGATCCTTTCCACGCTCACAATCTCGATAAGACATAATTTGGTCTGAGTTTTGGGCCAACGAGTATTCACGAGATAGTATTGCCCTTTGAGATCGACGGGCCGGAAGGTTCAAGGCTTTTCTAGGCTGCTCCAAACATGCTTAGTCTTAAGTGCCCCAAATAATCCTGCCACGATACGCATTGTCTTCGGGCATTTCAAGAAGTGGCAAGATAGGCGGGCTGCCCTCCAATTTCTCAATCTTCTTACAATAGCGATCGCTATGGTAGCTTTGGTCACATCACAGCCAGGCGAGAGATTCGGTCGAATCCCTGTCTTAGGCTATCGATTCTGGTAGTACTGGAAAACCTCTACCAAATTTCCCGACGGGTCGACCAGGAGTGCCTGCTTCCCGCCCACTCCCATGACAACTTGATTTC
Source organism: Nitrososphaerales archaeon (assembly GCA_050749505.1). GTDB lineage: Archaea > Thermoproteota > Nitrososphaeria > Nitrososphaerales > CADDZS01 > DATLTL01. The sequence continues at coordinate 789 of JBOGRL010000150.1, read as the reverse complement.
GAAAGGTACATCCTGCTTTCTTTAGCTTCTCCACAATAGAGTCTAGATCATCGACATCAATAGAAATGCGGTTCCAGCCTCCGGGAGTCTGCATTGTACCATCAGTCATAGTTTGTCCTCCTCCGCTTCTTCCGCTTGCTCGGACCAAAATCAGACGCAAGTCGTCAAGCATAAGCATTGCAAAATCTGAGTTGGGATGCATGACTTCCTTGAAACCGAGTAACTTCGTGTAAAAATCTACAGATTCATCCACATTGTTCACAATATATCTCGTCCCATGACGCTTGGGCATTTCCTAAATCCACCACCCTTTTCTTCTCTTTCTGCTTAATTTAAATCGTATTTTACATTTTGCAAGTGCGATGAAGGAGAAACGACTTTCAACTTTTGTCACCGTTTAAGTTGTCTGCACTTTAGTTTGTAGGAGATAGTTAAATTTTGAAGACCAAAATCGCTAGACTGAGCAGATAAGCGGTTGCGAATCCAATTAGAGGACTGTAGATCCAGCCCTTCAATATGCTATTCAGAACATTTCTCCTCGCCCCTAAAGATGCAAGAGAAGCAACTATTGCCTGATTCATTGAAGCATTCAAGCCAATAACATTCAAAGATGATACGATGATCGATTTTGTAAGTTGAGAAGCAACAGCCTTTCTATAGTCCATTTTGATCAAGTCTTCTCCAACTCTTTTTATCAGACGCGACCCCCACGTCAACATTCCAACATACATGCTAATTCCACAGATCACCTTCGCGAGGGTGATGTCGAAGCCTGCCCCGACAAGACTA
>JBOGRL010000149.1:0-3192 GCA_050749505.1 Nitrososphaerales archaeon | reverse complement strand
ATCTGGAGCATGATCCGCTGACACGTGGCTAATTCCTGTCCACCCCTTGATCAAATGACGCTAAGGTAACACAGCAGGTGATTGCCTTCATATCTCTGTTATACATTGTCTGCCAGGAAATATAATGAGTTCAATCTTTTTTGGTTGTTTATCCTAAATTACAGAACTCAAAATCATTCCGCCAAACAATATGAATAGGTATGGAAGAGAAATCAAGAAAGCTTTGAATCCATTTTCTACTGTAGGATGTCTTAGCATCTTTACGTCGACGGCAATAAACGCAAGGCCCATCACTGCAGCAAGGATGTAGTAGATCAAGTCGAAATCTCCTAACTCGCGCAATGCAAGGGGTAGCAGCGAAAAAGGTAGTAAAGGAATCGAAGAAACTACTATCCACTTTATCACTTCCTTTTCGATCTTGACAACCGGAAGCATGGGATACCCTGACCTTGCGTAATCTTCCTTGTACTTCAAAGAGAGGCCCCAGAAATGCGGTGGAGTCCAAAGAAAAACCAGGGCACCAATAAAAATTGACGGCCAGCCTATAGAGTTTGTTACGGCCGCCCAGCCTGCGAGTGCGGGAAATACGCCTGCTACACCGCCGATAACGATGTTCCAATAAGTCTTTGGCTTTAGGTAAACCGTGTAGAGAAATATGTACGATGCTGCGCCTAGGAGTATCATCAGCATTGTTACTGTGTTAAACTCGAATTCTGCAACGATCAAACCAAGCCCGATTGAAGCGACGCCGAATGTCAGCGCGTTGTTTGGAGATATCTTGTTTGTCGCTACCGGCCTTCCTTCGGTCCTGGTCATCAAGATGTCTTTTTTCCTTTCAAGGTAATGGTTCAATGCAGCAGAACCACCGGAAGACAGTATACCTGCCAGAGCAAGCCAGAGGAGAGGAAGAATGTGTGTCGATTTTCCCGCTGCTACTACCATTGCAGTAATTGCCTCGAGAACTAGGAGAGTCATTATCCCTGGCTTTGTAAGCTGGACATAATTCGAAATGGTCTGTTGCAGTTCTTCCTCCTCCCTTCACTATATTTTCTAAACTGCGCAACCTTGCAGTATAGTTCGAAAACTTCTTGCCTGCCAGTATATGGAAGCAAACAGTATTGGCAATGTCAGCGCGACTATAACCGGTTGATACTCTGAAACAACCGTAGAAAAAATCGTAGCACCGCTTCCTGCGATCATGCCTACAAAAAATGTTGCTGCGCATGTTGGACAACCCGCAAACAAACCAAAGATGGCACCGACTGCGCCTCCCGCAGCTCCCCTAGTACCCGACACTTTGTTTACGTTTGTTTGAAATCGTTTTGTTTGCATGAAAGCTCGGTACAAAAGCGCGACGTTCAACCCAACCAGAATCGAAACAAGCAGCATGATTAGAACCGAGAGTGGGACTAGCTGCAATCCTATGTGTTGGGCGGGCAGGTAAAGCAACCCAACCGGAACGTAGCCGGGCAGACCGCAGCAAGAAACTATGCGCCACGTAGGGCCGTTTACGACATATTCAAAGAAGAAGTTGACGCTCGGTTGGTATATCAAAATTCCATCCAGAAAAGCGAAGAAAACTGCGTAGGTTGCCGATGCCACTATGACGATTCTCTTTTCTCCGAACAAAGTGTCCGCAATTATTCTTTCGATACTCCAGAGAATTATCTTTGAGTTATCATCGAAAGCTGGTGGAATCTTTCTTTCAACTGAAAGATAAGACAAAGCAGATACTGCAAGCATGGCCGATGCCAGAATTACCAAGAATAAAGAAGTGAACGAGTAGCTGGCCGACGCGTTGTACTTGTTGAATTCTGTCATGTTTGCCGCATAGAAGAAGTTGCTTATCGTGAACAAAACAATCCCTGAGAGAAAACTAACCTTCGGAAGAAGGTAGTTTGGATCAAGTTTCGTCTTACTTCGACCTGCAATACTTTCATTCAATTTAAGCCACTATGAGCACAATTTTCAGGCTAGATCTGGTTCACATTGAATTTTGTGTCTACTTTAATCATCCCAGTCGCAAGATGGATCTCCGCTTCCTTGACGCCGATCATAGCTTTGATCTTCTGAGATGCATCATTCATTGCGTTCATGCTCGGATAATGCGCTACGACTATCAGGTCGTGCTTGCCCGTAGCTTGGAGAATATGCTTGGTTTCTTCAAACATGGCAAGCTTTTCGAAAACTTCTCTCAACTGATTGGGCTCGGTGGTTATCATCATGATAGCTGCTATGGGTAGCCCAATCATTCTGGGATTCAAGAGAGCGGTGAACTCTTTGATCACACCACTTCTCTTGAGCCTCTCAATCCTGTATCTAATCGTGTTCTCATTATACCTAGTCTTTCTGGATATCTCTGACGCTGAGGCCCTCGCATCATCCTGCAATATCGTGATTAATTTCTTGTCCAGATCATCAAGAATTGGAGGTTTTGTCCTTTCTTCTTCGATTACTGTTTCGGTCATATGTCCATAACTCACCCACAATTGGAGTTGCTAGCTTTTTGCAGGCTCGCGCTCTCAACGGAAGAGCTGGACTCGTGATTGATATTCCTTTTCTCTGCGAGCAAGGAAGAGACCGTCTTCACAATCTCATAGTGAACTATCTCTCTGGTTTGGTCGGAGCGAATCGTAAACCAGTGGTCTTGTTCAGCCAGCGCCTCGTATACGCTCGTCACTCTATCGAGGAAATTAAGATCAGTTTCATATCTGTCTCTATTTTGCCGCTTTCGAGCAGCCGATACTTCAGGAGAAATCCTGAGATAGAATACGTAATCTGATTTCGGCATTCGGCTCTCGATTTGAACTAACCATTCAAAGGGTAATCCGTTTGCGACTCCGTACGCCAGATTCGATTCGCAGTACCTGTTTATGACAACTACCTTCCCATCCGTTATCCATCTTTGGATCGCTTGCTTGTGTTCGTATCTGTTTGCAGCATACAAAAGATGCCTTGACTCCAAGTCGTACTCCCGTCTTTGAACCAAAAAGTTCCTTATCTCCTGTCCGATGGGAGTAGCATAATCTGGGAAGCTGATATACTCGCTTGGAATCCTTTCGTCTGCCAAATAATCAAAAAGCATCCTCGATTGCGTGTTTTTTCCTGAAGCGTCGATTCCCTCAAAGGAAATCAGGATGCCTCCCTTCTTCCTGTCTTGCATTACTCTATGAATTGCAAACATCTGGAAGT
>JBOGRL010000148.1:0-2638 GCA_050749505.1 Nitrososphaerales archaeon | reverse complement strand
AGATAACCCCGAGTATGACTGGTTTGTGAAGTCGTACACGAACCAAAGCCTGTTTTGTAACATCGGGAACTATCCCCTCTTCGAGGGTCAGAGTTCCATCATAATCAAAAATCAGAATATTCAGGATCGGGCTTGCCGTTGACAATACTCTTTCTCCTCTGACTGCACTGAATTGTCTAGGAAATTGCGACAGTAATCAAATATTGAAACAAAAGCACTTATCGTTGCTGCCGCTTTCCTTGCGCCTGAATTGCATTTATTGTCTCTGCAATCCTTTTGTTTAGCTCTGTTGCGATGGAATCTCTCTGTTCAGGACGCCTGATCATGACTGTAAGGATCACTTCGGTCGACTGAGTTGTCCTTGTCTTTGTAGTCAACATGGGCGGAAATCTACTGTCTAAATGTAGCTTCAACTTGTTGATACTCTTTAGCAGAGCGCTCTCAAATTCGGCTAGGTCAATCTCGCTGCTGATTTGGATCGGGACTGTTAGCTCCCTCCATGCCTGAGGAGTCAGGTTAGCCACAACTTCGTGAATGAAGTTTGAGTTGGGGATGGAGACGAGCTGATTATCCGGAGTCAGGAGGATCGTGCTCATCGAGTTTATCTCGATAACCTTTCCTGATTGATCTTTGACCTTGATCGAATCTCCGACCTTGAAAGGCACGTAAACATCAGAGAAGTATTTCGCCCCGAGGTTCTCCAGGGGAACTCTGAAAGTTACAACCAATCCTGCACCCAGGAGTGCGACTACAAGGAGGAGAATGTTTGATTGTATGCCCAGCTGTTCGATGGCCAATATTGTCCCGATTGCCCATACTACAAACCAGCAAACTCTTTTGGCTTGCACGGCGAGCAGGGGCGTCCTCTCGTGCATAGCACGCCCGACAATACTGCTAACGACTCGTGCGACAAGCCATGTCAACAGGATTATTACCGCAAATATCATCACGGGAGTAAGAAAGCCCAAACCAGTGAGAAAACCCAAGCTACTCATTTATATCATCAATCCACGAGCTCGGAAATGATTTTTGTTTCTGTCTTTAGACCTTCCTCAATAGAGCAGATTTTTGATGTTTCGAAACCTTCTTCGGCGAGTTTTTGAGTTAGTTCGTAGTCGTCGAGCAACCTGCTCATTTTTTCTGAGAATATTTTTGTATCGTCCGGATTGACCAGCATTCCATTCTTCCCCTCTTCAATTATCTCTGCCACACCAGCTCTTTCGGTTATCAAACATGCCTTGTGATGAATCCAGCTTTCTACGGCCACGAGTCCAAACCCCTCCTTCACTGAGGGGAGCATCGTGAAAGCGCTTCTTTCATACAAGGCATCCAACTCCTCCTGAACAAGGTGCCCTGCTAGAATGACGCGATCCTCGATTCCAACTTGCTTTGCAAGGCGCTCCAGCTCCGCCCGCCATCTCGCGGATTTTGAGAGCCCTAGTCCCTGCTTTGAACCTGAGAAACTTCCGTTCCCCACCAAGACAAGTTTCAGTCGAGGAAATCGCGTTGCGATAGACGCCGTAGCGATGATTGCCCGATCTTGACCTTTCATTGGGTCCATTCTTGCAACTACCAAGACAACTTTATCGTCTTCATGAATGCCAAGCTTCAAACCGGTATCGCGTATCTTCTCCACCGAAGATTTGGAGAAGTCTCGGGGATCTACAAACGGATAGAGCTTACGAACTCTACCAGAGTAACCGAACAATTTGAGCGAGTCAAGATATTTCCCGCAGCTGACTATTATCATGTCATAATTGTTAAAGTATGAAGATAATTGCTCCCTCCATTCTTCTGGGATCATCGAGTCATCGAACGGGATATGCCACCTGAAGATCTTGGGCTTTAGCGTTCCCAGCATTTGCCCAACGGCGAGCTGTTGAAAATCGTGAACGTAGAAGAGGTCAAAATCGCATTGCTTGTCGAGCTTCGTGATTAACTCGGTGGAGAGTCTGTTGTAATATGCGTACTCTGAAAAATCGTCACTCCAGAATATGTCTTTGACGTTCGATGCGTCCGTGGTTTCCGCGCCAGTTCCGTGGATTGCGCCCCATATGGTCTCCTTTACATTTCCATAGCTTGACAGCCTTTCTTTCTCCAATAGAATATGATGGAGAGTCATTCCGTCTACCTTGATGGTCTCTGGACCGGACGGGTTTAGTGAAACCCAGTGGGCATCCTCAAGGAAACCATCAGACAGCATTCTCTTCACAAGTGGAAATACCATTCTGGTAACTCCTCCGGTCGAAAAACGATAGTCCACGCCTTCGACCAATTCGGATATGTTTGCTACAGGCCGCGCTTTTTCTGATTGCTCCAAGGTCTTCTCTCTTGAACCACTGAATTGGACCAGCGGCGTCTGAGTATTGACACACATTTTTAATCCAGTCTTCATGGTACAACGGCTCTTCCTTTTTTATGCATAAGAGATCTGAAACTGGCGCTCAGAAGTCAGAACCATTTCCAGAGCATGAATATCGAGGAACAACGGATTTAGCGCTGTTAGAAAGCTTCTACAGACTATTATTCTTTCACATGGTCATTGTTCCGATATCCGGGACCTGACGCCAGATTATCATAACCAGAACCAAAATTTGTTCAAATGTGTTCAGGACTTGTCCTTCCGCGAATATTGAAC
>JBOGRL010000147.1:0-2737 GCA_050749505.1 Nitrososphaerales archaeon | reverse complement strand
ACCCACCACTCTCCTAGCTGGGAGGGTAGTGAGATACAAGAAAATGTACAAGAAGGAAGGTCACGAAGGCTACCCGCAAGTCATAAGTTTTTCAGGAGTGGGAAATGCCTCGCTCAAACAAATCCACGCCATCGCACTTTCTGTTGTTTTGTTAGGAGTTGTCTTTGCAGTACTTGCCCCGCCCGGGGGCTATCTTGCGCTCGGCATTTTCATATTAATCGCCGCGGGGTACGATTTGATATTCATCCGAAAGTCGCAAAAGCCTGTCAAAGTCTCGCTTTACTTGAGGAAAGACCCGGTCGAAGCGACCTATGAGGATAGAAAATTAGGTCAGATTAAGAGCGGTTTCATATTGACTGATATGGAAAACCCAAACGAACTCGGCTTCAGGCCCGCACCAAATCGGCCGCTTGCTGTTTGGATCTTTGACTCTGAAGCGGATGCAAAAATAGTTGCAAGACGATTGCTCGAGTACTTGCCGAGAGAAAGTCAGAAATGATTTTCAAAAGGGAAATGGGAAGGTGGATTGGAATTCTTTGGACAGTGCGATGAAGAAGAAAATGCAGAGAAAGAAACTTTTCCTGACAAACTGCGAGCTCTCAAGGAAGACGAGAAGACTGCTCGAATCTGGCTTGGGACCAAGTTTTGTGATAAGGAGTACAGATGATGTCAAGGATTCTGAACTTGAGGGAGTGGAAATTATGATGCTTGACACAATGCCTCCTTCTGGAAGAACATGGATCAGAAATGAAAAAATTGGCAAGATGCCAAATCTAAAGTTTATTCAGAGTGTGCGCGCGGGAGTTGACTCGATCGACTTTGAACAAATTCCTTCGACCGTTCAGTTTAGTGGGAACGTTGGAGCTTACTCTGAACCCATGGCAGAACACACTCTGGGAATGTTATTGTATTTTGCGAAACATTTGGGGAGTCAAAATGAAAATCTAAAGAATGGAATTTTCGAACCCGGGCCCTCCGTTTCGTTGGAAGGCAAGACCTTGGGTGTTGTCGGTGCAGGAGGTATCGGGCAGGCTGTTGCAAGACTTGCAAGGTGTTTTGGAATGAAGACGCTGGGAGTGAACACGAGAGGCAAGCCGGCTCCGCACTTTGATCGGGTCGTAAGTATGAAGAAATTGGATCAGGTACTTCAAAAATCCGATATAGTGGTCCTTTCTCTTCAGCTGAATGTAAAGACCTTCCATATCATAAACAGAGAAAAGTTGCAATTGATGAAACGAGACTGCATCCTGATCAACGTTGCGCGCGGCTACGTGATCGATGAAGAAGCTTTGTACTACCATCTCCTGCGGAATCCAAGTTTCAAATGCGCCCTGGACGTTTGGTGGCACTATCCCAGTGACGGAAGAAAAGAGTTCTCCCAGAAATATCCGTTCTTTGAACTACCAAATATTATTGGAACACCACACGTCTCCGGCATAGTGCCCGAAGGCAGGCAGATAACTGTGGAGCGTGCTGCTTGGAACGTCTTGAAATTTGTCAAAAGGAAGAGGGGAGTAGACGGGTTAGTAGACAGGAGAGATTATTCTGGCCTCAATAAAATGATAGACGAAGTAGCGGCAACAGGGCGAGTAGGGATCAGTTGACGATGAAGAAGAAGGCAGCAAAACCGCTTGATCTGAAAAACTTGACAAGGCTGGTGACGTGGCTTGACGGCTTTGCTGCAATGTCGCCCGTCGATCCGGCGCGGCTCGAGAACGCCGTCAAGAAAAATTCGGGGGACCATGAGCTCGCTTCTGCCTGGAAAGAGGTTCAAAGTGATGTGTGGGATATTGCTCGCGTGCCTTCTTCGTCAGCTCAGATCAAGAACCTATCCAAGATACTGGGAGTCTTGAAGCAGATCTTGATGTTCGTAGGGCTGATAGTATTCACGGCATTCCTAATAACCTCAAGCTTGGGATATTTGAACTCCTTTGGACGCTACTCCTACACGATATTCATCACAATTTTCATCGTGGCATACGCCGCCGCATTCGGTTCATACTTTTATCTGGATAAGAAACTCACACGCCTTGTCAAGGCTTACTATGAAAAACATTCCGGGGAAATAGCAACGCAACGAAAGCACGTAAAGCAGGTGAACCAAAGAGTGATTGACAAGCTTGCCTCCGGAATTAGGGCTCGAAAGCTAGACCCTCAGAAATACCGCTTCACATTGCTGCACAAAGACTATAGCAACATAAGTGTGGTCGGCCAGCACAATGATTCTGAATACATAGCGGTTATCAAGGGTAGCAGTATCGCAAGAAAACCCGAGAAGGCATAGTTGAGGAGAGTTCTGAGGCATTTTCTCCGAAACAACCAAATTCTCTGCGCATCGGCCAAAAAGAACTCAAAAATTCTATTCGAAGGAAATCACACGGTTGCAGCTGCAATCTGCCTTCTATGAGGATATCAATTACGAGCTCCGCAATAAATTCAATTGCGCTGACGCTCATCGTCTAGTGGCAAGAGTTCATGCGAAAATACTGAGAACCCGTACCAAATTTGTGTGCAAGTCATCAGAACACGCCTGTGATGCATAAAGCGCTCTGTTTGGATCATCTATGTGGAGAGCTTTGGTAGTGACGTGGGAGTCCAACGCTTTGAGCTTAACCTGGCCGACATAAGTTCATAGACACCTATTGGTGAGGAGGAATTTCTTCATGTCAAGATGCGATGAGAACCTTCTCGTTCGTTCGATAGTATTCTGCGAGGATTGATTTCAGTTCTTCCAGTG
>JBOGRL010000146.1:0-4773 GCA_050749505.1 Nitrososphaerales archaeon | reverse complement strand
TAACAGAGCAGTCTCCGGGACAGGGAGAGTTTATTCCGCCGAATGCCCAAGCAGGTCTAGTTTTTAACTCTTAGCGCCGTTCGTCGTCGCGACCTTGGCGGGAATGCTCGTGGATTTTTGATCCGCGGCATGATTGTTATGGTTCTCCTGCTTTGTAGAGTCTAGCTTTGTCTGTGCCTGAGGCACTATCCTCGGCTGGTGGTCTTTCTTCCACAAGGTGTCCGGCACACCCTGAGCCTTGTTTGCGAACCTAGCAAGAGTAAACAGAAAATCAGACAGCCTGTTTGCATACACAAGGATGTTGGGGTCGATCTGCTCCGTGTCAGCGAGCGCGACCACGCTTCTCTCCGCTCGTCTCGCCACAGTCCTTGCAAGATGCAGCCTCGCGCTGAGGTCAGTCCCAAAGGGGAGTATGAACGCCTTTATGGGCTGAACCTGCTCGTCTATGTGATCAATGCATTTTTCAAGGTAATCGAGATCAGAGTCCTTCACGGAAAAGTTGGGGTCTTCTGAACCAGAAAGAACTGCTCCGACTGCAAACAGTTTGTTCTGCACGGTTTCGAGCGCAGAGTCGATAAAACCCAACACCTCTCTAGAACCAGATGATCCCTCCTGGATATACGATCGAGCAATACCTATCGCAGCATTTGTTTCGTCAATATCGCCGTATGCGCTAACTCGAAGGCTATTTTTCCTAACTCTTTTGCCTCCATAGAGGCCGGTCTCTCCTTTGTCGCCAGTCTTTGTGTAGATTTTCAATACTGCATCAGTTCGATTTTTTTTTCGAAGCACGAAAGAGCAGAACGACAGCTAGGGTTTGTTTTTCTTGATGATTGGCATTCGTTTATTGAAGAATTAGCGATCGTTTTTTCTCGTCACTGCGGTTTTTTGCTTTGTGGTTTCTGGAAATCGTCTGCGCTTTGCAGAAGGCCTATTCTTTCTCCCACTATCTAAATTTTTGCTACGCGAGCTCAAGTTCTCTGATCCAAACCGATGATTTCATCTCCGAAAGCAACTAGAATATGATCTTGCGGACTATTTGGGGAGCACTCCGAAGAAACGCACGACTTTCTAAAGGGGTCGAGGTTCCCAGCTCGGCTGTTCAACAAAGCGGGGGGAATTATGTTCAATAACATCTGCATCCTGCCTTCTCAAAGTGGCTCCTTGCGTTTGAACCGATCGACGCTAAAAGAAGGGTGTTTTGGAAAAAGGAGTTTCCCTGTTCTTTTACGATTCTTGACGCATCACTCTCTCAATGTTGGCGTGCGATGATTTTCGGCTCCTCCTCAGCCAGCCAGCCAGCACCGTCTCAAGAGTTGAATAAGTGCGTACTGCACGGCTTCTATCTTCTTCCAGAATATTTTTGTAGATACCAAGGGGAAGCAAAAGACCATTCTGAATCCACGTTATGGTAGTAGCTGGGAGTTTTGATGAGCGAGATAACAACTGACTCGGTCGAAGCTGAACTCAAAGAAGTTGTTGATTCAGCAGAATCTCTTGCCGGAGTGGAGACAAACGGCCAGGCAAAGGAGGAGGCTGACGCGATTCTTGGGAGATTGTTCGCAGTGGTGCACAAGTTCAACTATCTGCTGCAAACGCAGATGGCTACCAAGATAAATCCTGCAACTCCGACCACCGATGGTTCGACAGGAACGTTGCCAGGCGCAAGAACCAGCAGCGCGACATTGTCGAGCACGGGATCAGACATCCTGAACCAATTTGATTCGTGGATCCAAACTATCAAACAAGCTCCCTCACAAATAGCGAAACTTCTGGAGGCGGCCCAGTACACGATCGGAGTTCAATTTCCGTTTGGCGTGTCTGTATCAATTTCGTTCACTCCGTGAAGTTCATTCCTGGACGACGAAGAGGTAAGCAGAATCAAGAAGTAAAAAAGATGGTGTGGCGCATCGATTGGTAGTAAACGAAGCAGGTTCAAGCAGTGTCTCAAGAATTGGTAGCTTTGCGTCTCCGATAAAGAACATCGTTATTGTCCTTCAAGAAAACCACACTTTTGACAACTATTTCGGGACTTATCTGGGAGCCGAGGGTATAACTGGAAAGACCATCTGTCTTCCCCGATCCAGCGGCGCTTCGAACACAAACTGCGTCTCGCCATTTCACGATTCGAGCGTGACGCCCGTCGACATGAATCATAACTGGAACACTGCCCATTCTGATTACGACAACGGGAAGATGGATGGATTCGTCCACTCTGAAGGGAGTAACGAAACGATGGGCTATTACAATCGGAATGACATTCCAAGCTACTGGAAAGCTGCCGACAACTATGTACTCTGCGACCACTACTTCACGTCGGTAATGAGTGAAAGCGCACCCAATCACTTGTTCCTTGTAGCAGGGACTTCTGGCGGGACCAAAGATGATAACGTTCCATCTGCGCTCAATTTTCCGCCGATATTCCAGCAGCTTGATCAGGCAGGAATTTCCTGGAAAGTGTACGGATTCACTCGATGGTACGAGAGGTTCGACTATGTGCAAAGGACTCCTTCTGCAAAGAAAAATTTCGCATCTGCGGCACAATTTCTCAGCGATCTAAAGGCGGAAGAGCTGGCTCAGGTCACTTGGATAATAGGAGCGCCAGGTGGAGATGAGCATCCGCCGGCGAATATCCAGGCCGGAGAAAACTCCGTGGCAAATGATATTGTCAACGGACTAGGGTCAAGTCGATACTGGAACTCCAGCGTGATCTTTGTTACCTGGGATGACTATGGCGGATTCTTTGATCATGTTGCTCCGCCTCAGGTAGACCAGTTAGGATACGGATTCAGGGTGCCCTGTCTCGTGATATCCGCCTATTCGAAATCTGGATTTATTGACAGCGTCGTGAATGACCACACTTCCATATTGCGATTCCTGGAAGATCGCTTCGGCTTGGCACCGCTCTCGACCAGAGATATGAACGCAAACAATATGGGCGAAGCGTTTGACTTTTCAAAGCCAGCAAGAAGCTTTGTTCCGATATGAGAATTTTTTGTCGTTCCGCAAATCAGCGAAACCCGAGCAGAGAAGAAATATGGTTCGTCAAAGCGTGCACGGAGCTTCCTGAAAAACATATAGTCCGACATTTTCAGATCACAAGAAGCAAATGTCAGAAGGTCGCGGAGTTTTCAGTCCTCAGGACAGTTTGAACATCAAGAGAGCGCTTCTCACCGTTTTTGACAAAACAGGCCTGGTCGAACTTGCAACTGCTTTGAAGCAAAGCGGAGTTGAACTTATCGCAACTGGGGGCACGCAGTCCGCGCTTGAAAAGGCGGGTCTCAAGGTGACGCCGATTGAAAAAATAGGCCATTTCCCAGAGATGCTTGATGGACGCGTGAAGACCCTGCAGCCCGAGATATTCGCGGGCATACTCGCGAGAAAACCCAGCCGGAATCACCTAGACCAGATTTCTTCGCTTGGAATCGAACCCATAGACATGGTTGTCTGCAATTTTTACGCGTTTGAAGCGACCGCGGCCAAGACTGAAACGAAGGAAGAGGCGCTCATCGAGATGATAGATATCGGCGGGCCTTCTCTGGTACGAGCTTCCTCGAAGAATTTTGAATCTGTGTGCATTGTTCCATCGTCAAGATACTACGAACAAGTCCGAGAGGAGCTCGAGACGAGCGGAGGCGCCATCTCTTATGCAACAAGGAAAAAACTCGCGCTCAGGGCGTTTGAAATAGTGGCCGCATATGACGTTGCAATCTACAATACGTTGAGCAGGCGCTTTGTCCCGGATTCGGATTTCCCGGGGATGTTCTTCCTGGCCGGGCGTGGTTACGAAGTGCCGAAATACGGTGAAAACCCCGGCCAGAAAGCCATGATCTACGCGATCAACGGCGCGAAAGGTGGAATCCCAGAGTGGAAGCAGTTATTCGGAGACGCGAGATCCTACAATAATTACCTGGATATCGCGTCATCGTTTGAAATACTCGAAGGATTTGAAAACTACCCGGCCGCGGCGACCGTGAAACACGGCCAGATCTCGGGGTTTGCGTATTCCAAGGAGAGCCTTTCCGAGGCCTATAGGCTAGCGCACGCATGCGACCCTGAAGCTGATTTTGGAAACACGACCGTGCTCAACCGCATAGTCGACGTTGAAACCGCAAAGCTCATCGGCAAAGGTAGCGAGGACAGTTCCGAGGGAGATGCGTCAGTCTACACCGAAATAGTCCTTGCGCCGGGCTACGACGATGAAGCGCTTGAGATTCTCAAAGCAAAACAGAAGAAAAAGATGAGGCTGGTTCAAACTACCACGGCTTCCTCATTTCCCTATGATGTCAAAGTAATCCAGGGCCTTGCTCTGGTTCAGGATGCCCCAGACTACCGAAAGAAACTTGACTCTTCAAAGGTCACGATAGCGACGAATTCAAAGCCGTCTACCAGAGACACTGCGATCTTGCTTGGGCTGTGGGAGATCTGCCGCAGAGCAGAGTCAAACGCGATAGTGATAGGAAACGGAGAGGTTTCAAATGAAGACGAACTGACCAAACTATGGACTCTTGGAGTTGGATCTTTCAGGAAGAGAAACGGCGCGACAAAGATAGCTCTTGACAACTCCGGCGAGAGAGCCAGGGGCGCTTACTGCGCGTCAGACGGGTTCTTCCCTTTCCCTGACAGCGTGCAGATGCTGGGCGATGCGGGAATCAGGGGGATAATCCAGCCAGGGGGCTCGATCAGCGACAAGAAAGTTATTGAGATGTCAAATAAGTATTCGATGCCGATGCTTATCAGCCATGAAAGGGCATTCAAGCATTGATTATGATT
>JBOGRL010000145.1:0-4555 GCA_050749505.1 Nitrososphaerales archaeon | reverse complement strand
CATCAAGATCCCCTTTTCGGACTGACCAGCGCTCCCTCTGATCTGGTTTCGCTGGTCGGGGAATTGAAGAGTCAAGCTTTCAAAAGGTCTCTCGACGAGATTCCCTGTCCCGTCGTAAATTCTAATGCCTCGTGGTACTCGACCCGCGTGATCCAGTCTTGTAATCAGGTCAAGGCCATCGAACTGGTTGAAAAGACTGCGACCGGTGTGCTTGCGATTTTTTACGGTGAACCGGAAACAGTTCACTCGCAGGTCTTGGACTATTGGACAAAGCGTTTGTCTGTTGAGCTGCCTTCCAAGACTGAAAGAGTAATTTTCGGATGCGGCGGTCAAGAAGGGGATAGATCGCTGACTGACGCACTTTCGAGGTCATTTTTTTCAATAGCAAGAAACGTCGCTTTGGCTGATTCTGAATCTAAAGTTTGCATGTTAGCAGAATGTTCGCAAGGCCTTGGGTCGGAAGCACTGCTCAGGTTTGTCACAGGAAAGTTTGAACCAAGGGCAAAGCTTGACGCTGTGAATTATTTTGATGGGCTGGAGGTTCTGCTTTCATTCCACAAGGTGCAGAGGGATTTGCAACTGAACATTCTGACTACTCTCCCAAAGTTTTACGCGGCAAAATTTGACTTCAAGACGGTTGGGGGTGCGAGAGAAGCACCGAGTTCTCTTGTGCAACAAGGTTCGAGGGCGAAGATGCTCGTAGTTTCCGACGCGTCAACTACGTATTTTCCGGCTGACTCTACTTGAAAATCAAATCGATGCCAAAAAACGCGTTGTTGTAAAACACAAACGCAAAGATCGAAGCAGCGAGAATCAACGCAAGTACAAAAAAGACCTTTCGCTTGGGCGAGAGCGGCGAAACGTTATCGAGAGGTTCGAACGCGGGCGATCTCCCGGATAGGAAGAGGACCAGGAACGCCATCAAGTAAAATCCAACGAGCACCATGACTACGATGCTTGCGTATGTAAGAATCCTGTGGATCTTTGGATTGAGAGCCGCGTTTGCGATGTGCCCGCCGTCAAGCTGCCACGCCGGCAGGAGGTTGATGAATGTAAGCAAGAAACCGATTGAATACGCGAAATAAAGCAGAGAGAAAGTGGGGCCAGTGACGACGTAGTTTTGGCTGGAAGTTTTGAAAAGGCCAATAAGTATTGAGGTGTAATAGTCGGCTGTCCCGAGCTGATTTGGAGCGTAATGCGTGGCCGGGACCACTACTGCGCTTGCTACCGCAAATATGGACACGACGACCGTCACGGCAAGCCCCGCAATCGGGCCAGATAGCCCGAGGTCAAACAGCGAATCGCGATTCGTGGGCGGGTCGCGGGCGCTGATCACAGCTCCCATCGTCGGCCAAACTCCTGGAATCCCGGGTATGAAATAGGGCCACGAAGAGTCCATCTTGTGATGCCACGATGCAATCTTGTGCCCAAGCTCGTGGATCCCGATTATGCCTAGCAATGATATGCCGTAGATTACCGCAATCATGATCTCCTCCCCGAGGCCTAGGTGCGGAGCCGTCGAACCAGAATAGATGTAAGCCCGGATGAATCCGTCTGCGAGTATGGTTGCAAGAGTGGCTGACAACAAAATTAACGGCCTCTTCAACTTCTGCCTCGGACCGGAGATTTTGTGAACTACGGTGAGCAGGTACCCGCCACGGTCAACGCGGCGCAAAGCCGCAGTAAATCCAAATCGCCTGAGCTCATCGATTAGCGAGAGGAAGCTTGACTTCGTCTCCTGCTGATTTTGATCGATGTTGAATTCCACGGTTCCGTCTTCCCGAAGGTATTCACCTGTAACTGCGAATCTCTGGTGAACAGCATCAATGATTCGCTGTGTGTCTTGTTGGCCACTCGAAGCCGAACCGGTCTCGGTCATACTCTTTTTTTCACTCAGTATGCTTGAACTTGCGTTTGAACTTGCGTTCGGTCACCTGTCGTCTTTCCACATTAATTAGCAGTTCTGTCATGGACTTTGGCTTCAAACTTACTATCGGTGAATTCAATCCAAATTCGGCTCCACGCGATCCTTTCGCTTGAACGGTACTTTTCTTCATCCCTCACTTACCTGTCGGATACCTTGTGAAGATTGTAAGCGATTGCATTAGGATTGATCTTGAGCAACAAGGAATTTGGAGATCGATACCCTTAATCTCCTATCTCGGACCGTGCCTCGTACCTCGACTGTCACGGTCTAGGGCCCGCATTGGACACTCTCCAATAGAAGAAAACAAGTGAAAAGCGATGCTTTGCATTGCTATAGCTCGTTACCTGACGTGGTACCAAGATTGAAAACATTGCAACAATTCTCCGCTAAGATTGCACACCCTTTGAGCTATCCTGCTCTGCGCGAACTATCGGAAGCAAGGTAGCGAAGGCGTAAGGGTCACCGCTGCAAGCGCTGGACAAGCGCGGGCTATAGTCCGCATATTATTGCGACGATAGGAATTGTCGAAGACAACCGAAGGCCATGCTGTCAGACACGCAGAAAAAACAGGATCGCAATTGAAACATAGTGAGTTACGCAGTGAATGAAGGGCTGCCTGGATTTTTCTATATTCACTTCCCCGGTCTGGCTCTCGCATAACTCGGCTGTCACCGAACCTCCTGAAGGGGAGTAATTCAAAAAATCTAAGAGGATCCATCAAGCATCTTGCAATGAAGAGGTTTAGCGTAAGCATAGGCTATGCCTTTTTATCCATGTTTCTAAAAACGACTTAATTGCAACCGGGAGAAGAAGGGGCTTCTTTTTGCAGAACATATTTTTGAGAAGGGTTGGCAATTACGGCATAAGGAGGAGCCTCCTAGAAGACCTACCTTCGATAATATCAATCAACTGGGCTGCGCTACCAGAGCATTATTCTGATTCATTTTTCGAGGAAAGACTGCAAGAGTCGCCAGAGACTTTCCTGCTGGCAGAAGACGAAACCAGCACGGTAGTCGGATACATTATGTGCCGAATTGAATACGGGTTTTCCAACATAAAGCGCTACGGTCTTGCGAGAAAAGGCCACATAGTGTCAGTTGCAATTCTGGAAACTCACAGACAGCACGGGTTGGGTAAAGCGCTCGTGGAAGAATCGCTAAAGGGGATGAAAGAAAGAGGGTGCTCTGAGGCCTATCTGGAAGTCCGAGTCTCAAACGAACCAGCGATTGTTCTTTACCGCAAGCTCGGGTTCGAGACAGTTACAACACATCATGGATACTACAGGGATGGCGAAAGCGCACATCTGATGAGCAAACTGTTGTAAGTTATTTTGGCGTAGAAGTACCAATCTAGAATTAACCATCTTCTCGCGAGGCACTCGAATGGACCAGAACGACAAATCGCCTGTAGAGTTGATCGTCGAAAGCTCCGATTTTGGCCAGTTTGCAAGGACATGCGAGGCGGTGCGCTTGACCAGCAGCAAGCTCGCAAAGATTAGACTCGTATCAGACTATTTTACACTATTGAAATTGGACGAAGATCTTAGGATCGCAAGCACTTTCTTGTCGGGCAAGATTTTCGCACCCGGAGCTGAAGAACGAGAGATCAACGTTGGATACTCGCTCATTTGGAAAACCGTCTCGCAATTCCACCAGCTGACCGATAAACAACTGTCTGATTTTTATTTGAAACACGGCGACCTGGGTTCTGCAGTTCAGGATTACATGACCTCTGTGACCCTGGATAGAAAATCGGAAGGTTCTTCCGTTCTTTTTGAATCTGATGATCTGACGCTTCAAAGCGTCTACACTGCCTTCAGGGAGCTCGCGAAAGCCTCGGGCAAGGGGTCAACTGAGAGAAGGCAGAGGATAATGCAGAGGTTATTTTCTTCAATAGAGGATCCGCTCGAGGCAAAATACCTGATCAGAATAATCGGAGGAGAAATGCGAATCGGACTGGTCGAGGGCCTGGTAGAGGAGTCGATTGCCAAGGCGTTTTCAAAAACTCAAACTCAGGTTAGAAGCACAAATCTCGTACTGGGGGACATTGGCGCAGTTGCTTTACTTGCAAAACACGACAAACTGGAAGAGGCTAGGATTGAGCTATTCTGCCCGACAAACTTTATGCTTGCTGAGCCTGCTGAAAACGCTGAAGATTTGTTCAAGAAATTTTCAGAGATGCCCGTGATCTCCGAGTACAAGTATGACGGGATCCGAGCGCAGATTCATTCCAGAGGCGGGAAGGTGAAGATATTCTCAAGGAATCTTGAGGACGTGACTAGGTTCTTTCCCGAAATTAATGATGCGGTTGCAACCATCAACAAACAAGTGATGCTCGACGGTGAGATCGTTCCATTCCGAGATGGAAGGCCGCTTTCATTTCAAGCGCTCCAGCAGCGACTCCGTAAATTAGAGCGTACTGATGCTGATGTTCCCGTAAAATTTTTTGCATTTGACTTGTTGTACCTTGAGAAGCCTACAATTCAGGAAAAACTATCAACGCGAGTTGAGATGCTGCGCTCTCTTGAACCTCATGACGCGCTGGCGTTTTCGAAGCAGCGATGGGTTTCGACGCCAAGAGAAATCAGTGCAATGTTTGAAGAGAGCAAGTCGCTTGGATACGAGGGAC
>JBOGRL010000144.1:0-6460 GCA_050749505.1 Nitrososphaerales archaeon | reverse complement strand
CCTTTGACGTTATAGCGCAGGCTGGAACTCCGTTCATTTTTCTCAAGGGTCCGGCGTTTGAAGACGAGACCAGAGACAGACTCAAGAAAATCACTTCAACGCCTGTTATCTTCATGGCAGAATCTGTTGTCAAGGCTCTGAAACACCTCGGAGTGAAAAAGCCAAACGTAGAGAGCACCTACTACGACGATGAGTTTAATTCTAAATACAAGGCGTATCTCGAATTTCATGGGTTTGAAATTCCGAAAATCTCAGGGATTCCAGAAGCGAGGAATTTGCACGCGGGTGGAGAACTGAACGAATTTCCAACGGCTGAAATCTACAGGCAGGCAAAGAAACTCCACCATGATTCTCCGGATGCCGATGGGCTCGTGATTTCAGGCGGAGGAATCATGTCTCTGGAGATACTGGATGCGTTGGAGAAGGACCTCGGGGTCCCAGTCATAAGCAGCAATCAGGCGCTATACTGGTATGCGCTCGATACTTTGGATATCAAAGAGCCGATCAGAGGATCGGGTTCGCTTTTGGAGAGCCTCGCTTTTTCTCCCAACCGGAAAACCTCAGGCCAGTAAGTTTGCGAAAGACGAAGCTTGATTTCGAAGAGAGCTGATGGCTATCGCCGTAGAATAGAAGGAGCCTTTTTGGGCAGATTATTTTCTGCATGAGCAAGCCTATTTTTTGCACCCTTTCAAAGTGTTGTTATTGGGCGTCTGCTGAATTTTAGGGCACAAAGGCACGCATTCTGGGAACCCCCTTTTTTTTACGGGAGTTCTAGACCTCGCTGGCTTTCTTCTTGTCTTTGGCAAGACGTTCGTTTACTTTGTAGTGCTCTCCTTTGAGAATGAGTTCTGCATCTTCCTCATTTTGCTTTGGCCAGAACCCCAGAGAATATCCATACCACGGTTGTTTAAGCGACAACTCTGGTAGCCCTGATTCTTTCCATATTCTTAGTGCCCTTTCCATGAATTCCTTCTTGGGTAGCGCTAATGGTGGATATGGCCACTTGGTTGTTGCGTCAATCAAAAGCGATGAGGCCCCGGTACCTCCAGGAAACAGCTTCTCTTCATGAGCCGCGTCCGGCTTGTATGCTGAAGGATCGAGGTTCGGAAGCTTCCCACTTATCGTCTTAATGTCCCTAGCAGGCTGAACCCGCCAACAGAGCGCCCACAGAACTGAGTCGAGGTCTCTCACGTCTATGTCTTCATCAACCACCATGAAGTATTTGCCCGCCATCACGTTGAAACCGGCAGCGCAATAAAGAACTTGCCATGGGTGCGCATTATTTGCCTTCTTGATCTTGATCACGCAAAATTGGTCGGCGCCACTGGGTTCGTGCCAAGAAACCTCAATAATACCAGGAATTTTACAGTCATACTTTAGGAACTTGTAAAAGATGCTATCAAATGAAATTGCCCTTACTTTGCTGCTTTCGCTTGGTGGGAACTGGCTGAGAACATGAACAAATGTCGGCTTTTTGCGAAAAGTGATGCAGGTGATGTCAATGACAGGTCTGTATTGAACTTCCGTCGCCATGTATCCTGTGTACTCACCAAATGCGTTGCCAGCCTCGAGATATTCCGTCGACACCAGTCCCTCGATCACAATCTCTGATTGAGCCGGCACTTCCAAATCAATCGTTCGGCATCCTACTATCTCAATAGGTTCCCCTACGAGACCTCCGGCTATATCGAGTTCGTCTACACCGTACGGAATCTTCGCTGAGGCAACATAGAACAATACCGGCGGACCTCCAACGACTATAGCGATGGGCATTGGCTTTCCGAGTTTCTTCCACGCGTTCCAATGTAACCAGCCATGGTTTGACCTAGCGATTTCCCATTGCAGCTTTGTTTTCCCAAAAACATGCCCTGAATAGTTCCCCATGTTGCGTATCCCAGTTTCAGGATCTTTGGAAATAAGGTGCGTTGTCGTCCTCATGTTCCCACTGTAACCTGGAACTTCGACTGGAACTGGTATTGATTCCATTCCCTTTCCGTCTTCGAGTAGACTCTCACCTTGACAAACAATTTCGTGTGCAGGACCAGAGTTGACATTCTTGGGAGAAATCGGGTGAAGTTGAGCTTCTTGCCATTTACAAGCGATCTCTTCTCTTGTAGGCTCGCACTTTAGGGCAAGACCATAAATCTGAACTGATGACCCATAGATTCCAGCAGCCACATCCATATCGTAGTGCCTGCCCTTTGAATCGACGACATTCTGAAACAAGAAACCTCTGCGCTGGTTCTCGGGAAGACCTCTGAACTGGAGTCTCACGATAGAACTAATATCAGTCTCTTTGACCACAGGTCTGTCGATTTTGAACAGCTTTTCATTACGATCAAGCTCTTGGAGGTACTCCCCAAGGTTCTTGTAGTATGCCATGTTTTTTCGAACTCTAAACCAAATTGATAAAGGAATCGAATCTAGTAACTGCGCCAGAACTCTTGTCAAGTCCCCATTTCACGTTTTCTCGCAGGAGTCGCTATCTGAAGATCGAGCTTGAATATCCTCACGTAGAAATTCTGATCAAGCTCTGGGTCAGCCAGAGATAGGTAGGTTTGTGTCTTTACGAGTCTTATTAAGGGGATAATGACACGCAGCGAAATGTCCTTCTTCCTTTTGCTCAAGGGGAGGAACGACTTTTTCACATTTTTGCTGCTTGTATTTGCATCTTGGCCTGAAAACACAGCCGGTCGCTAGATCCACGCTTTCTTCGATTGTGAGCGCAGTATATTCATCATAGCTGAACGTCTGAGCCTCCGGTGTCGGGCTCGCTTTGATCAACAGCTCCACATACGGATGAAGCGGTCCCGAGAGCATCGCCTCGGTTTCTCCATATTCAACGATTTTCCCAAGGTACATGACCATTGTCTTTTGGCTTACTAGTTTTGCGCTTGCCAAATCATGCGTTATCATAAGTACAGTGAGTTTTCTTCTCAGTTTAAGATCGTAGAGTAATGATAGAATGTTTAGTCTCTGCGCAGCATCGAGCATTGTAATTGGTTCGTCCGCTACTAGCAGCTTGGGGTTCGAGGCTAGCGCTCGGGCGATGTTCACTCGTTGTCGCTGGCCGCCGCTTAGCTGGTGAGGGTATCGGTAGAGTACTTCTCCAGGAATAAGGTTGACCTCTTCGAGTAGCCTGCATACCCTATCGTATATTACCTGCTTGTCGCGTTCATCGACAAGAGAGCGAATTGGAATGGAGATGGTAGTTAGGACATCCTGACGAGGATTCAGAGACTCAAAAGGATCCTGATAGATTATTTGCACATTCCTGCGGTAATCACGAAGTTGTTTTCCTGAAAGCTTTGTTACTTCCACACCTTCAAATTTGATCGAGCCCGAATTCGGACGAAGCAGACACAATATACAATTTGCAACGGTAGTTTTTCCAGAGCCACTCTCACCGACAATCGTGGTAATCTCGGATTCCCTAAGCTCAAATGAGACGCCGTCGACGGCAGTTGTGATTTCTTTGCCGCTACCAACGAGGCCTGTCTTTGTGAATTTTACGACAAGGTTGCTGACTTCAAGTATAGGTGTCTTCGCCGGTGAAGAATTGGTATGGGTGCCTAGTTGTATTTGTGACAAGCAACTTCTCTCCCGTCTTCTATTGTTTTGAGAGCGGGTCTCTCTTTCCTGCACCTATCGAAAACGTACTTGCATCTAGCCGAATACTTGCAAGCATTGATATCAACATTGATGCTCTCTTTAGATGAGCCTCTCGATTGGTCAAGCGAACCCTTTGTAGATTGTAAAGTTAGAAGAGTACTGAGTAGCATTTCGGTGTACGGATGCTTTGGCTTTGAGAGAACTTTGTTCACGGAGCCCCGTTCAACGATTTCACCCGCAAACATGACCGCCACATTGTCGACCAGTCCATAGAGGAGAGAAATCTCGTGAGTGATGAAAATCAATGTAAGACCCCTTTGCTGTATCTCTTTTCTCAGCAATGCCAGTATCTGCCGCTGAGTTACAACGTCAAGGGCAGAGGTAGGTTCATCAGCTATCAGTATCTTTGGCGAGAGTGCAAGGGCAAGAGCGATAACAACTCTTTGTCTCATTCCACCACTTAACTCATGCGGATATGAACTCGCACGATTAGGTTTGATGCCCACGTCTGATAGTAATTCGATGGCCTTCTCACGCGCATCATTTTTTGGAATATTTTTGTGAATGCGAAGAGTTTCCACGATGGGGTCCAAAACGTCCTTAACAGGATTGAGCGAGTTCATGGCCGATTGATATACCATGGACACATCTTCCCACCTGTATTGCCTCAGATCTTTGTCGCTCATTCCCAAGACGCTCTTGCCATCATATTCAATGGAGCCCCTCGAGATCAAGCCCGGAGGTTCAATAAGCCTCAAGATGGAAAGACCTAGCGTAGTCTTTCCGCTTCCCGATTCGCCAACTACACCTAATCCGCCCTTGTTTTCAGCCATGTCAAGAGAGACTCGGTCCAGCGCGACAATACGTTTGCCCTCAACTCGGTATTCAACCGTCAGATCTGAAATCTCCAGCAGATTCGCCATCTTACATTTCATTTCCTCAATCTGGGATTAAGTGTCTCTTCAACAGAGAAACCAATCAACGCGAAGCCCGTCGCCGTCAGCGCAAGTAACAGCCCTGGTGCTAAGACCCACCACCAATCCCCTGAGAAGAAACCGTATTGTTGAGCAAAGTAGAGCATACTTCCCCAGCTCACTTCAGCGAGGCTGCCGACACCAAGAAATTCAACTGCAGCTGCCAGCACTATTGCTACGGATACAATCAACACAAAATAAGCCATTCCAATCGAGCCAACTGCGGGGGCGATTACTCTCCAAACGATTTGCCAATCAGATAAGCCTGATGTCCTGGCAGCGTTCACATAAGGAAGGTTCTTTACCGAAGAAACTTGGGAACGTATTCCTCGGGCAACGCCTCCCCATAAAATGAAAACCAGGGCGATTGCTATTAATTGATCCGAAGCCTGAAAAATCGATCCAAAAGTAATTAGGAGCACGAGAGAGGGAAAGCTCAAGACGACATCAGTAGCTGTAGAAATGATCACTTCCAATTTCCTATAATATCCGCCGAACAGACCGGCTACGAAACCCAAGATTGTCGCACCTACGGCAGCTAACACTCCCCAGATGAGTGTTGGATAAGCTCCAAATATTACTTGGCTCATTACATCGTGACCAACGTAGTCAGTTCCAAAAGGATGAGAAAGGGAAGGCGCGCTGTTAAGCGGTCCGGTGACAGCAGTTGGCTTGAATGGGACGATATGCGGCCCTATCAGAATGAAGCCAATGATCGTTATGACTAAGCCGACGCCTAACTTGGTTGCATTATTTCTGAAAATTCTCGAAATCGTTCTTTGTCCTTGTCTTTCACGAACGCTCATGAGTCGATCACTCTATTTTTTGAGCCTCGGATCCAGTCTCACGAGCAGCAAATCGCCGATGATACCGCCAATTATCACAATTATAGTTGTATAGAACAGGCTTCCCTCAAGCACAGGATAGTCGCGCGCTATGATTGCATCGATGATAAAGTCACCAATTCCTGGATAGCCGAATATTACCTCGACAAGTACCACTCTGCTGATCAGACTGGCCATAGAAAAGGAGATCACAGCAACAAGAGGAAGCAACGAATTTCTCAATATGTACCTAGAAGACAGAACCCAGTTTGAAACTCCTCTAGATTTTGCCGCAAGCACGTAATCGCTTTTCAAAACGTCCTGAATTGAGCCACGCAGTATCAGAAAGCTTTCTCCAAAAAGAGAAAGACTCAACACAATAACGGGCAGGACAGCATGCCACATCACATTGAGATAGAATTGGACCCCCGTTCCAGCATGAAAGCCTGTTGACCCAAACAGCGGGAACCATTTTAGCTCTATGCTAAAAACATACAAAAATATCATTGCCAGCCAAAAAAGCGGCATCGAATTCAGCATAATGGAGCTATAAAGGGAACCAACTTCAAACTTACCTGCACGCCTAATGGATGCGAAAGCACTTACGAAATATGTCATGAGTTCGCCGACAGCTATGCTTGCCAAAATAAGAAGCAGTGACCAGACAATCCTAACTGCGAACAACTGAGTTACCTGCGCTGGATAATAGCCGTAGGAAACCCCGAAATAGGGTGGCCAGGTTAGGAAGATATTTTTTAGAAAGTCAACATATTGAATAGGGAGCGGCTGGTCAAGACCAAATCTGACAGCGATTAGTTTTGCAGCTTCTGCTGGCACCCTGGTGCCTCCTGCCAAGATGTCAGCTGCATTTCCAGGCGCAAACCGAGGAAGGAAGAATGTTAGATTGAGTACTGCGATCAGCACAACTACATAAGTTAGAATGCGCCTGTACAGGAATTTCAAGTGAGCGGCATAAGGGAGACGTCTTATTAAGAATTTGGCAAGACAATACTGATTCTCTTATCAAACAATTATTTCGCTCCATAGTCA
>JBOGRL010000143.1:0-5493 GCA_050749505.1 Nitrososphaerales archaeon | reverse complement strand
AAGCTCTCTTGCCAGAGTCGGTTCAACCAAACTCACCCTGGAGGTCATCTTCTTTGCCTTGTCTATGGGAACTTGTCTACCACAATTGCTACACTGAATACTACCGGAACTTCCCTTGCCACCTTTGGATCTCCCTCTGCTCTTTCTTTTCTGAGTCATATGTGAGTAAACCTCGCATTTGCTAGGCTTTAAACTTTAGAGCAGGACTTGGGACTAGCCCATGAAGAGATCACTTTACGTATTTCTTGTAGAATTCGACTTGAGCTTGGTGCAAAAGCACTGGTTTCGGCAGCCTCTTGAAGCCATAATTGCAAATTTCGTCAGGGCTACCATACTCCTTCCTCCTCAATGAGTATGCAGTCGCTCTAATCACGTCCAGCAATATGTTTGCGGAGTTTGCGCCATCATTTGTTCGCAAGTACACGTCGATCTTTATGTCGGAATCGAAGATGCCCTTGCACGAGATCCAGAAATAACTTGTACGGTTATTTCCCATGTAATCAACGTAATCTGTCGTTCCTGCTACCGTTGCAAACTTGTACGGTATTTCTGCCGCGATTGCCTCAGTCTTGATGTCACGCTTTGCAATTTTTACGTCTTCTGAAATGGTGTTCAGCGTCTCATTTCCTCCGCCGACGTCAAGCTGGTAACTCTTCCCTACCTTGATTCCTCTGCTGTTGATGAACTCGAGTATCCCTTTGTGGAAGGCAGTGCCGCCGAACTGACTCATCAGGTCATCGCCAATCAGGACCTGTTTTGCCGCCTGGAATTTTTTCCTCAGGGTAGGGTTCATGGCGATGATGGAGGGCGTGGCGTTGATAAAACTCAGTCCAGCAGAGAGGCATTCATTTGCGTATGCAGTAGATGTCCTCTGCATTCCCGACGGCAGCAAGTTAAGAGCAAGCGCAGCTCCACTCTCCCTCAGGTCATTAGCAATTGATGCGACAGTGGTTACACTTTCGCCGAGGTGCCTTGGAACGTCATCCTTTGCAACACCTGGCTTTACCCTGACGTTTGATCTCGGAACTCTAGCAAACTCAGGGCTGACGTTTGGTTCCTTGAATATAGCCTCAGAGAGATCCTTTCCGATTTTGCCCTTATCGATATCAAAAGCCGCGACAATCTCAATGTCAGCGAAGCTGTATCCAGCAACGTATTTGTGCCAGATACCCGAGATTTTTTTGGCGTGGAGACTTTGCGTAAGGGCGCTTGCGACATTGCCAACGCCGATCAGCGCAACTTTGATTTTCTTGATTGGCAAAAGAATGCTTTTTTTCTCCAAGACCAAAAAATTGAAGTTGAAATGGTGTGCTATTCAAACCGCGCGACTAAAATGATCACACCGGTGAAAATCAGCAGTCCTGCCATGAAGTACAATATCGGAACCAACTGCGGAATCAAGACCGTCTGGGAAATGAAGTATGCAAAAACTCCGCCCAAAACTATGACGATAATTGAGATAATTCGAAGTAAAGCACTGATTCTCTCCTGAGATGTCCTTAATCCCCTTGACGTATCAACCCACCAGTCCAGATGTTTTTGTGCACTTTGCAAATCAAGCAATAATAACGTTTTCCAAAACGTGCCATTACATCGACTTGGCCTCTTCCATCTTTTCTTTCAGATAGTTAGTCACTATGAATGTTAATCCGTACTTTGAGAATGCTTCAAGTTCGCTCTTCCTTTTGATCTTCAAGAAAATGTCCAACTCTCTCTGCCAGACGCCTCCATGGTATCTAGGGTCTTTTTTGAGTTCCTGAGCTCGCTTCACGTCCGCTTCTGTCATGGGGTCAGTAGGAAGTTTGTACTTCACGATATCAGAGGCCCAGACTCCTATCCATTTAGCCGTTGGAACTGTCAGATCTCTTAGATGGGCGGCGTTTGCCGATCCCGAAATTATTACCATGGCAATGTGTTCTCCGTACACGTCTCCGTCGGTCATTACATAGACTGGAAGATTAAGTTCTTTGTTTAGGCGCTTTAGCATGTATCTTGTAGATCTAGGCGCCTGACCAGAAGTATCGACAAGAATTGCCTTGTATTTCTTTTCGACTTCTTCTTCAACGAACCTAGTGAAGATACCGCCTTTTTCTACCGCGATCACCATCTCAGCGGAGGTTTCTACGAATTCTGCTGTGCTGAGAGATGGCCCTATAAGGTAGCCGTCAGGGTGCGAATTCAGGTTGAGCCTCTTTCCCTCGTAACGGGGCACAGTATATTCTATAGTTAGATCTCCGAAGATAGCGCTTCTCTCCTCCGGATAGATCTTGAACTGTTCACGGGCGCGCGAAAGAACTGTTTCCAGATCTGTAATTATTTCATCAGACTCTGCCTGGTCTACAAACTCTACAGCGTCAGCTTGCGAGGAATAGTATGCGTCTCGGAGTGTGCTAGTTTTTCCTTCTTGGACTAGTTTGTCTGCAAAGTAAGCGAGCCAGAGCAGTTGCGTGAACGGCCTTATGTGCTTGATGTTCCCGGCGGAGCGCTTTACGTTCACCTTGTCTAGAACATATTGCTTCAGCTTTGGATCGTATACGATATTGCTGACAGACCTGCTCGGGAAAGCAAATTCTGGGAACTTGCCGGCATCCATGTCGTCATAAGTTTTCTGACCTATCTGCTTGAGCGACTCCAAGACTTCTTTCTTACGAGCTACCGCTAAACTTTTCGAGTTTTTGCTGGGCATCCTGTTTCACCTCTAATTTATCATCAATAATCGGCGCTCCCTTGACCTCGGTTCCTACTTTTTCTCCTCCTTCTTCTGCCGGGATAGTTTCTGGGCTTTCTGCTTCTTGTTTTTCGTGTTCGTCTGCACCTATTTCGTCCTGTACTGCCTGGCTTTTGAGGAGTTTCCTATAGTCGGGTGATTTTCGCCTCCCTGAGAGTTCTGTGGAAAAGCGCGCAATCAGCGGGAGGTACTTTGCATAAATGTTAAATCGCTTCTTCTGAAACTCCATGGTTCCTTTGTGCGAGACATATGTCGAGAGCTTCCTCAAGACTTCGCGAATCGCGTTCTTTAATTCCCTTTCGACCTCAGGCCTATCGGAGAGGTACTCCTTTCCAACAGTTTTGTAAGGTATCTTGGTGGAGCACATGTGTGTGATTATTGCAACAGGCGCGTCCTGTGGAATTTTGTAACGCTTCCAGTCGATCTCCTCATTAATCATTTTGAACGCGACATCGTTTGCTTCATCATATAGCAAGGGAATTCGGTTTGCGAATCTGAGCAGCTTGATTCCGGGCTGAATTGTCTTTCCTCCATACGCCAATCCGACTTCGACGATGAAAGGAAACCCGGAGTACGCAGAAGGTGGTCTGACGCACATTGTTACAAACTCTGGCGCAAGCTCCTTCATTATTCCAGCCTGCATGATTTCCTCTCCCAGTGGAGATAAGCAAGACGCATCTGGAGCAAGAAATTCCTCAAATTGGTGTAACGCGTTTACAAAACGAACGGCCTCCTCGTTAGAAAGCGACTTTGGTTTGTCCGAGTCTTGAAAACCTGCGAATCTAAGAAACTTTTGAGCCGTTTTTTCCCCGACCCTGTGGAAATTATTAGTCATGAACTTTATCAGGTTCGGGTCCTGCGTCTGCTTTATCAGTCGCCTTAGAGCTTCAACATCGATCCCGTGGGGATGAGGAAGGGTCTCTGAAGGAGGTGATGGAATAGTCGTAGTCGCTCTCTGGTATGTTATGACTTTCGAATCTGGGTCGATTAGCGTGATGTTTCCATATGGCGTCACGAGCGCGGTTTGTTTGAAGTAATCTTGGATCTTTTGGCCTGCGCGGAAATAATCACCCATCAGGGTCAATTGAACTGCAGTTCCGGTGCCTGTCGCCGGCTTGGTCTCGTGCTTCAGAATTACAGGCTTGTTTTCCTGAATGTCAATAAGCATGTCCATAACGTGGGTCGTTTTGCCATCAAACGAGGAAGATATTGTGACAGGCTTGTTCGTTGTGATCTGCGCGTAGAGAATTGCCATAGTTCCGCCCATTCCAAACATGCCTCTAGACTGCTTGAGCCTGTACTTTGAACCGTAGAAAACGCGTCCGAAAGCGTTAGGTAGGTGTTTTGCCTCGATACCAGGACCGTTGTCCTGGACGTTTATCCTGTAAGCGACTTGATCTCCCGCCTTGGTTCCATCAGGGGCAAGATCTATCCTAACATTGACTTCGGGGAGTACGGAAGACTGCTCACATGCATCTAAACTGTTTTCGACCAGCTCCCTGACCGAAGTGTACAGCGCCCTTGACGGGTTACTGAAACCCGCAAGGTCACGGTTCCTGTAGAAAAATTCACTCGGTGAAATTTCCGAGTATGTGACTTTCTGACTTACGACCACTTAGTAAATACCCCAGACTAGCCCAACTATGCAATTACAACGAGACAAAGGAAGGACGCTCACACCTTCTGTATTGTTGGATAAAAATATTCTTGCCGAGAAAAGCGCGTTAGCTTTCTTCTGGAGGGCGTTGCGACTCCCAGAGCTGCATCCTGTCCAGTTTTTGTTTGGTTCTATGCTTTTGGAGCAATTCGTAGGTTGATTTGTGTGTCCCACCCTTTGCAAGTTTGTCTACGGCTTCCTTAGCTACCTTCGAGGCGTCTGATTCACCTATTATTGCAACAGTATGTCCGTAGATCGAGATCTGAGCGCCCGCAAGTTCTTCGATTATCTTCCGCGCCTTGCCTTCAGTGCCTATGAGCCGACTCTTTATCCGGATCATAGCGTTCTCCGACTTGCCAGCATACTCCCGCAGATCAATCAAACTAAGAATCTTTTCCTCCTCCAGCAAGTAAAAAGCTCTTTGGGGCGAAAATCCTCTCGCTATGGCCGTGACAATGTCGGAAGCCTTGAAGGGATTTGACTCGATCAATGCCTCTGGCTTGTAGGTTATTCTGGCTTCTCCCGTCTTGCCATCGATCTCTAGCGTCACACCGCAACGACGCTCTATCTCCTCTTTTACAATGCCTTCCTTGCCCACCAGTACTCCCACTCTCTCAAGCGGCAACTTGATGATCTGTTCTGAACTCAGTCTACCTTCTTCCCCCGGATTCTAACTAGCAGCTTCTCATTGTCAATTATGCTCGCCCCTCGCTTTTGAAAGAATCTGTTGATATTGGATACGTCCCGTTTCAGGAATTCCTCGGCTGATGGGTGTCTTGTAGAAACGGCAGAGCCAAAATCGAAAAGGACTATTTTGTTATCGTACTTCATTACGTTGTATTCAGACAAGTCTGAGTGGACAAGCTCTGCTTTCTTGTAAATCATAGCCATAGCCTTTATTATTATCGTGTAATCAGCTTTCGTTGCCTTCACATCGATCAGCCTGGGAGCTGGTATGCCTTTAACGCCAATGAACTCCATTACGACCACATTGCCTTGATAGTTCAGTGGATGCGGCACATGCACTCCGGCATCGATACATTGTTTCAGGTTGATGAATTCTTTTCTCGCCCAGATTTCAGCAATCCCGCGGCTGTCTCTCCTAATC
>JBOGRL010000142.1:0-2761 GCA_050749505.1 Nitrososphaerales archaeon | reverse complement strand
GCTTTAGCGTTAGTAGCACCAATCTTGGTGTTGTTTAGTTTCAACGGGGTAATGACTTTGAGCTCGACTGCAGGCCCTCGGCAGGTGATACTGATGAGCAACTCTACTTGGACTTTCAGGCTGGTTGTATGGATAAAGAATTCTGGATTTCAGAGAAGTATCACACTTGGATAAAAATGGGTTTTTAGTCACAGCGTCTTGTTTGCAAAGGGATATCATCTCACTTCAAATCAAATGCCAAAATTGATAGAACTCTTTAACAAGAAAAAAAGAGTCCTAAAGCTCTGGCTCGAAGGTTTTAATCCATGCCGAACGTATTGTTTGCAAACCATCTTCGCCTAGGCAGCGCTTCCTCGTACAGACAAGCTGGATTCGCAAAGTACCTCCGCATGATCGGCCATGATTGCAGCTTGATTAGTAGGGCAAACGAGATGCGCAGCAGTACTCCTTCAGAATCCGGCGAAAAAAGATCAGAGCAAGAAAAATGGGACCAGTACAGCAAGATTTACTCTTGGAAAGAACCCCTAGCTCAAAAGTTCCTTTCGAATCGCAGAGTATTCTCCAGCGCTTCCAAGGTGTTCTCAGTAGTACATGTGAACAGGGCAAATCCATTTACGGCTAGCGTTGTTGCTTCAGCAAGATCTTCCAACTGGAAGTTGGTTGTCGACATGGAAGACTGGGACGGATTTGGCGGATACTCTACTTATGCGCATAGATATGGCGCGGCGGGTGGACTGCTCACTTTTTACGAGCAGTGGTTCCCCAGAACTGCGGACGCTGTGATCGTAGTCAGCCACCTGCTCGGAGATCTGATGGTTCGTGCAGGAGTTCCAAGGAGGAAAATCTTTCTCATTCCAAATGGTTATGATCCTGACCTATTCCACAACGGCGTTTCGGGCAAGGAGACTAGAAAGGAGTACGATCTTGGTGATTCTCCCGTGGTAATATACGCTAGCACGTACTGGAATTTTGAGAAGAATCTTCATGAAACAGCTTTTGCTGCTTTCAAGAAGATCGCGGAGTTTGTGCCTGATGTTAAATTTCTGCTTGTCGGGTCGGGAAACATTGCGATAAAAACCATGATAAGCGAATTCGGTCTGGGCAAAAACGCGATAGCTACAGGATTCGTTGCGAGGGATCGCGTTCCGCAATTGATGGCAACGGCTGATGTTGCGATGCATGTAATCAGTAACCATCCATTCCACTGCGCGAGCTCGCCAATGATAATTCCGGAGTACATGGCTGTCGGAAAACCGATTGTTGCGCCGCGAATCGGCGAGCTAGGACTCATGCTCGAAGGCGGGGCTGGTTACCTCGTCGGCCGCCCCGAACCTGATCTTCTTGCTGACGGTGTAATCAAGTTGTTAAAAGATGATGCACTGAGAAGTGACCTTGGCACTAGGGCAGCGTTGAGAGCTTCAGAGAAATATTCTTACAGAGTTCTTGCCAAAAACGTAAAGCAAACCTATGAAGAAATCGCTGCATAGCGGTCAATTGAAAATCACCTTGTTACCAGAAATTTCAGATATTACGATCAGGTTGAACAAGCCAGACAAATTCAAACTGCTCGCGATATAGACTATTTTTCCACTAGACGACTAGTATAAGATCCTATAGTCAGAAAAAGGATTGGCCTAATGGCGATTCGCGATATTTACATTTAAATTATCCGATTTTCCGAAATCAAGGGTTTACCCAGGCAGTTTATGTCAAAAATCCAAAAAGATTCATAACGCCTTAAACACAGTCTAGACTACGTCTCCATAAAGTCATTATTAGGCAAATACGGAAGCCATCTGAATGCAAAGAGCAAAGATCCACCATAGTACAGCCCAGTTAGAAGCGGACGTGGGTTCGTGCGCATGCGGCAGCCTTGGCAAGAGGTTTACAACCGTGGATCAGAAAACTGGATACTTGTGTGCTCGATGTTTTCTGAAAATTGCGGCATTTTTGCGCGAATAGAAAACTACTCCTTTCCTGACGGTCGTCGATATATCGCGTTGCGATATATTATTACCAGAATCAAGCTTGCTGAAACTTATGATGTTGATAACACTGGTAGCATCAACTCTAGCGCGAAGAAAGTAGTTGGACGATAATGTCGATTCCGTCCGCGCATCAGTTGAACAAGATCTTGGATTTGAAGTACTAGCTATTCTTGCAGTGAATTTCATATAATTGAAAGAGTTGCATGGTGTCTCAAAGAGATCCACAACATTCAACGAATATCTCGCGGTGCGCTGCAAGTACCCGCTTCCAGGAATCACTTCAATATTTTTCGTTACAGTTTTGAACCCTTGCGGTGTTTCGCAGAAAATTTCCTTTCTACAGCTGAAATTCGTGATTCCATCAAATTTGCAGATTTTGTCCGCTCTGTATCGATCTATGATATGATTTTCAAATTCACATCTGTTGGTTTCAAATTCAATCTGGTTTTATACCAATGGCGTATTGGCTATGGCAATTGAAAATACTAGAAGTTACATCTTGCTTCCCGCCTAGCCATGGTGGAGTTGAAAGATGTGTCTATGAACTTTCGACAAGATTCGTCAGAGATGGTCACGAGGTTACTGTTGCCACATCAACCCGGGGGAAGAAACCTGAACCGCACTCTGAGAAAATGGACGGAGTGACCATTGTCAGGTTTCCCGAAAAGTATCATCTGTTTGAAGCCCCACTGATACCCAGAATTTCTCTTATGGTGCTTACTGAGGATTATGATATTCTTCACGTGCATGGAATGAGTCCCACGATTACAGAC
>JBOGRL010000141.1:0-5349 GCA_050749505.1 Nitrososphaerales archaeon | reverse complement strand
GCCATGCATTTTGCGTCGGGAACTCTCTGGAAGAGCAAAGGAGTGACTTTGTTCACCTGAATATCGGTACACTGCGCAGACAAAATCGTTGCAATCAATAGCTGGAATGCATTTTTGTGGCTCAAGGGGGTCCTGATCTTTGGATAAAGTCCGTCAAGTAGGCCGACGACTTCAACTCCATCCATTGTGGGAATCCAAGAGCTCATGCTGATTGCATCTGAAAAATCAGGTTTAAACACTTATTTGCTTCCGCGCAAAATGATTCAATTTACCTACCGGGAGATTATGTTGAAAGAAGCTGAGCTATACGTTCCCCTCTCAGACGGCAAGGTCAAGTGTCTAGCATGCGCGAGGAATTGCCAAGTGAGCGAAGGGCAGATCGGACTGTGTGGAATAAGGCAAAACCTCGGCGGAAAGTTGCAACTATTGTCGTACGGCAAGCTTTTCACGGGACACATCGACCCGATTGAAAAAAAGCCGGTCACGCATTATCATCCGGGGACGAAGATATTTTCTGTTTCAACTAGCGGCTGCAGTTGGTTATGCAAATATTGCCAAAACTTCGACATCTCGCAAAGGAGAAAAGTCGAAGGCATGGATATTGAGCCGCAAGACGTTCCAAGACTAGCGCTTGCTCAGGGCTGCCAGGGAATCGCATACACATACAACGAGCCGACGATATTCATCGAGTTTGCGAGAGATATCGGGCTGGAAGCTCACAAGAAAGGCTTGTTCAACATATTCGTGTCGAATGGATTTGCAACTCCAGATAGTGTAAAAATGATGTCGCAGTTCCTTGATTGTATCACAGTTGATTTCAAGGGGAACGCACAGAAGGAGTTCGTCAGGAAGTACATCGGCATTCCTGGTGCCGAGCCGATTTTCGAGACGCTTTCCGAAATCAGGGACAGGACGAGAATCCACACGGAGATAACCGATCTGATAATTCCCGGCGTTGGTGACAATCTCGAAGAAGCAAAAAAACTCTCAAAATGGGTCTACGACAATCTCGGGCCCACGACACCGATCCACTTTTTGCGGTTTCATCCTGATTACAAAATGATGGAATTCCCACCGACTCCGACGAAGACGCTTGAGGCTCACCACAAAATTGCAAAAGAGGTAGGGCTTGAGTATGTCTACATTGGAAACGTCCCAGGACACCCGCTTGAGCACACTTACTGCCACGGCTGCAAAGCTGTTGCCGTAAGGAGATACGGCTTTGATATTACAGAGTGGAATCTGGACAATCAAAACAGATGCAAATCATGCGGTGCAAAGATTCCCATCGAGGGCGAACTGGCTTCCTCAGTTTCAGAGCTCCGTTACCTGCCCGCGTACTTTTGACAAGGCATATTAGCTCGGTCTGATTTTAAGATCTTTCAGTTTAAAAATGAAAATTCAGCTAGTCGTACGCGAGAGGCCCGAGCTGAAAGACCCCATAGTCATCTGCGGTCTGCCCGGCTCTGCTTTTGTGGGCAAGTTCGCAGTGGATCATTTGATTGGCGAGCTATCAGCAAAGCCGCTTGCCGAAATTTACTCCGACGGATTCCCTCCGCAGATATTCGTGAAGGAAGACGGGCTAGTGTCCCTTATGAGAAATGACCTGTATTACTGGAAGAATAAGGAGGGCGCGAGAGACCTGATCCTCTTTACGGGGGACTCGCAACCAACCGAGGCTGAGAGCGAGTACTTGCTTTCAGAGAACGTGGTCGATTTCGCCATGGATGAGCACAAAGCAAGAGAATTGATTACGCTTGGGGCTTACGTGACGGGCGCATACACTGAGAACTCTCGAGTTTTTGCGGCTGCCACTGATGTTTCTCACGCAAAGAAGATTGAGGAGATGGGTTGCTCCATGATGAACGAGGGAGGAATAACCGGAATGAACGGATTACTGTTGGGCATTGCGAAATTGAAGGGAATGACGGGCTATACTTTGCTAGGTGAGACTTCTGGATATGTTTTTGACGCAAAAGCTTCGGAGTCCATTCTTACCACACTTGGAAAAATAATCGACGTGCGAGTCGATCCTGGAAAGCTCGAACAGAGGGCAAAGGAAGCGCAGGAAGTTTTGAACGCGATCGACCGGATGCGAGGTCATCAAAACCCTCAACAATCTCCTGTGAAAAAGAGACTCGATTATATCAGCTAGTTTTTTGGAACTGGATGTATCCTCTCGCCAGTTTCTGCATCTTCGATTATTATTGCGCCCGTTGGACACATCTGTGCAGCCTGTATTATTGTGTCATTGTCCGCCCCATTCGGATCGACGACATAGGCTAGCGGCGCAAATATGGTCGGAGCGTCCTGTTTTTTCAGCTGGAAAACGTTTGGGGCGAGTGCAACGCAGACGCTGTTTGAGACGCAGACATTTTCATCCACCCTGACTGTTATCGGCCTAGTGTGGCTTGGCCTTGACTTGAATGGCGAAATCTTGTTCCCCGCGTATACTGATCCCACTCCCAGCACTAGCATCGCCAGACCGTAATACCTTGAGGAATAGCTGTATGTTGAGGTGGTTCCGTTCAACTCGAAACCATCGCAGCTCCATCCACTCGGACTTGGAAAACACTGAACATTGTCCAGTATTGAATTTCCGCTATAATGAGTTTCGAAATAGTTTTCCGGATTGGAGATGATGTTTCCAAATGGATCGCTTATAGGGACGGTACCAGTCGCAACGAGCTTATAGTTTGGCTGCTGCTGGGGGATCAATCCATAGATTCCAAGGACTATTCCAGCAACAAGTATTGCAAGACCCAAGATAACGAGCTGATCTTTCTTCTTCTTCATAGAAAACAAGCGCTTTGCAACCGACATTCAGAGACTCTCACAATTTTTCCCTAAAATTACCGCATCGGTCTCTCTTTTTGCGGAACTTGTGATATAACGCTTACCGTGACAACTTTGTTAAATCATCACTCGCATACGGAAGCGCGCAGTTCCATTCGAACTTTGAAGGTCAGGGCTGTTCCAGTTTCCCAAATACAGAACGCCACATGAAATCAATCAATTCCCTCCAAATAATTGTATCTTCGCCGCAAATTGCGAGAATATTTGTTGCATATGCGTATGCATATGGCATGACAT
The DNA here is from genome assembly GCA_050749505.1 of Nitrososphaerales archaeon. Classification (GTDB taxonomy): domain Archaea; phylum Thermoproteota; class Nitrososphaeria; order Nitrososphaerales; family CADDZS01; genus DATLTL01. The sequence goes on along the minus strand of JBOGRL010000141.1, from coordinate 2,256 downwards.
GTCTCTCTTTCCGAAGAAGGGCACAAGAAATTGAAAAAAGAAGCAAAAAAGAATCTCTAGAACTAGGGCGGCAGGCCTTACCAAATGAGCTCCATTCAAAACTGAGCTTCAACAGCAAATCGACAGGTGAGTTTGATATTCTCATCGCCTCAATTTGCATATCTAAGAGCGAGAAGCTTCTAACTCATGGGAATGATTTTGCATCAATCGCTCAATTGGTTAGATCGAGCTACCGAAAAAGCCATCAGATTGATTCTCGAAAGACCACAAACCACGCCAGCCCCAGTCTCTGAACTTTTCTCTCAAAACCAAATTCCTTTTTAGTAAATCCGCACCAACAGATATCAAATCCACATTTTGAAAAATTCATCAAGAAGGAAATTCAAGATTCATCCCAAGATCACGATATCGAGGAACGTGCAGAGCGGAACGCACCGCTTCAAGGATATCTTTTCGGCGTTTGAAGAGGTTGAATCGGTTAGAAGGGTTTTTGGCAAGAACGTTTCTAGTGAGCTTGACAAACTGACAGTCGAAGTATTTCCTAGGGAGGGTTTCATGGGCGTATCAGATCACGACGGGCACATGATAGCAAGCCAATCGTACCTGAACGAGGGGGAGGACTGGTGTGTATACCTGGATGTTGTCCACGAGCTGGTCCACGTGAGGCAGTTCAGCGAAGGAAAGGAGTTGTTTGATCGAAGATACGCGTACGTTGACCGCCCGACCGAAATAGAGGCCTATGTGGCTGCAGCAGAGGAGGCGCGGAGGATAGGCTTGACCGACGAGGAAATCTTCGCCTATCTTGAAGTCCCCTGGATCACTAGAGAAGAACATTTGAGACTGGCAAAGACCTGCGGCATAATCCTAGATCCGAAAACACAGGAAACCAATTCTTGAAGGACAACTCGCTTTTCAAGTGAGAGCCCTAATGCGTGAAGACCCGAGGAATCTTCCTCCTTGCCGATATCTAGTGATCCTGTTGTCGTAATCGGAGCTGGCTCAACGGACTCAAGCGTAGCGTACCACTTCGCGAAAGCTGGGCTTCAGCGCGATTCTCGTTGAAAGAGGTCATATCTCCTCCGGGATGAGGAGCAAATCAACGGCCCTGTCCGTACTCACTAGAGCGACGAGCTGGTTGCAAGAATAGTGCTGTACTCTCTGCGAATTCTCAGAGATTTTGAAAAAAATAGGAACCTCAGGGTTTGTAATTCTGGTCTATTGATTCTCACCTCTTCTTCAGTAAAGCCTGCGACAGCTGCAAAAAATCAGAAGATGCTTTCCAAAATCGGGATCAAAGCAGAGATGTTGGAAAGGCAAGACGCCAGGAGTAAATTTCCTGAGATCAATTTCGAGGATTGTGACTGCATTCTATACGAGCCAGAGAGCGGTTACGCCGGTCTAGTTGCGACTGCGACTTCCTATGCTTACTTTGGTTAGCCAACTCGGTGGAACGATTTATCAGACAAGAGCTTGGAAAGGATACTTTCAACAGTCGGCAAAGTAGGCGGCGTCCTGCTCTCTGATGGCAGCAAGATAAAGTCCTCGAAGGCGATGCTTTGCACGGACGTCTGGACAAACAAGTTACTTCAAAAAAAGCGGCGTCCGGGTTGAATCGCTTCTTTCGCTCTGAGCGGCACTCCATCCCGTAGTAATTACGAAGAGGCCAGAAATCTACCAAGGGATCAAGATTATAGTGGCAGATTTCCCAAGCAAGGCCTACTACGGGTCGGAAGGAACATCTCTCCTCTTTGCAGGAAGCCTTGACTCCGAACTGGACAGAAGCAAAGTAGACCCGGAATCTCGGCCGAGTGAAGTGCCTTTTGAATTTGTCGACTACTGTTCAGTAGCTCTCTGGATCAGGATTCCGATGATGGGGAAAAGGGTACTTTCCACTCGAGTTACATCGGCATGTATGACATGACTCCAGATCAGCATCCGATAATCGATGAACTTTCCGATATGGGGCTGGCAGGAACCTATTTTTGTGTAGGTCTGAGCGGCCACGGATTCAAGCTTTGTCCCGGCGCTGCGACTGATCAGCTCCGAGATGCTGATCAAGAAAGGGCCAAACCCAGAGTTTGAGAGGTCGCACTTTTCACTCTCGCAATTCAAAGAGGAAAAAAACTCCTGACCTCAAGATATTACGGCATCATGACTAACGCTCAGGTAGTTTTCAAAGCGTCAACTATTTTGCTTGCCGTGCGCTCCATCTCCTCCATAGTGATCGTCTTGCGATCCATCCAGGCTCCCTTGTGT
>JBOGRL010000140.1:0-4631 GCA_050749505.1 Nitrososphaerales archaeon | reverse complement strand
GTTACTCGATTAACAAAGACGTTTCAAAAAAATGCCTCGTGTTAAATTCGCTCATTTCACATAGAGCAGAATTGTGGAAGATGATTGAGAGCGGTCTTTCTGGCCTTAAAGATAGCCCTGCCAGTTTTGTTGATCCTTTTGGCAATTTCGCGTTCGGGGTTCTCGAAGAAGCAAGTTCAGATTCGTTCATAAGGAAAATGATGCGCGAGCCAAGGCTTCTTCCCAAAGAAATTGGAGATTCGGCGGTAATGAAATTTCCTTGGAATTTAATCGAGGAAAACGGACGAGCAATCGGGGATAGCTTTGTAGGCGGGCACGGCATCAATTCGGATGGGATCGCAAGCATTGAATCTAGAGGGAATAGAATCAGGGTTTCAGAGACCGCCGAGATAGAGAGATTTGTAACGCTTGACTCAAGGCGAGGGCCTGTCATTATTGATGATAACGCACAAGTTCAGAGTTTTTCCTACATTACTGGCCCCTGCTTCATTGGAAACGGATCTATTGTAAAATCTGGACGGATAAGGGAGGGGACAACCATTGGCCTGAACTGCCGCGTATCTGGGGAAATAGAGAAATCCATACTCTCAGATTATGCAAACAAAAATCACGAGGGTTTCATTGGCCATTCGATAATCGGCAGATGGGTAAACCTCGGCGCGATGACGACCAATTCGGATTTGAAAAACACCTACGGAAACATTAAGGTACGAGTCGGCAAGGCACAAATTGATACGGAATTGAACAAGGTCGGTGTTTTCATGGGAGACATGGCGAAGGCGGCAATTGGGACACTGATGACCTCTGGAAAGACAGTCGGAGCATCTTCCCAGGTCTTCGGCACAGTGCTGGAGGACGTGCCGTCGTTCACGATATCCGCCAAAAGCCTAGGAGCAAAGCCTGTCGAAATGTATTTGGAAAGCGCAATTGAGACTCAAAAACGAATGATGGGAAGGAGAGATGTGCAAATGAGCCAGGCCTATGAGTAAGTAATGAAGTATGTGTTCAAAATGACAAAATCAGATAGATCCAAAAGCCGTGTTTCTGTAGGCAAGTTCAAGTTTGTTTGAGACGTGAGTTTGAATTTTGGCTAGAAAATCTCGCACATCCAAAAAATCAGCAGAATCAATTTTCGCATCGATTCCAAAGATTGACACAGCTAACTTTAGAGAAGATTTTGAATCTTGGCCCAGCCTAGCACAATCGAGCTGTGCGGATACGCAGCCACTCCAATTAGAAAGAACATACTAGTCGATTCTCTTCGCAGGGATGGGTGGTTCAGGGATTATCGGAGAGTTGGTCGCCGACCTCGCAGTAGAATACGACGCTTGCAGGATAGACGTCCTGAAAGACTACCATCTCCCAAAGTACTACACGAACGACACTTTGGTAATCGGGGTCAGCTGCAGCGGGAGCACTGAAGAAACTCTATCCGTTGTGAAAGAAGCTACAAAGCGAGGGCTCGATGTCTGCACCTTCGGTTCCGGCGGACTGCTCGAGACTCTTTCAAAATCAAACCCGAGAATCAAGTACACCAAAACTAGGATGCTCAAAGTCCCGCGATCTTCATTCCCGTTGATGTTCTTTGTCGTTCTCAAGTTTCTAGTTCAGAATGGTTATCTTAGGATTTCAGACGATCACGTCGCAGACTCGATAGAGTGCCTTACAAGGGTTCGTGATTTGTGTTCGAGACCCATTGTCAAACAAAATAAGGCGCTTGAAATTGCCATTGACCTGACCCAGAACAAGTTTTCGTTTCCACTAATCTACTCTTCCAGAAGAACCAGAGCAGTCGGACTCAGATTCAGACAATCACTGAACGAGAATTCAAAATTGCACGGGTATGACGGCGTGATCCCGGAGCTATGTCACAATGAAATAGTGTCCTGGGACTACTCTTCCACGCTCAGGTTCCACAAAAGCAAAGACGAAGCTTCTGATGTTGCCCCTGTTTCTCTCCGCTTGGAAGACGACCCCCTTGAAATAAAAACTCGGTTTCAAATCTTGGACGACATTCTCAGGAAGTCTAGAGTGCAATTCATTCAAGCCCCCTCTCTTGGAAGCACGTATATCAGCCGGATGCTCTCGATGCTATACTTCTTGGACTATTCAACATACTTTGCGGCGATCTTGAGAGGCATTGACCCATTAGCCACGCCCTCAATTGACATGTTGAAGAAAGAGCTAAGAACTAGGCTGAATTATCTCGGCCGCTTTGTTTAGCATAAACAAAAATTCATATTGTAGGGCGCAACAACTACAGGCATCACGGTGTCAATTTTTTGCAAGCGGTTGTGATGGCTGGTGGGGAGGGTTCTAGACTACGCCCCCTGACATCGACCAGGCCCAAACCGCTAGTTCAGGTCGTGAACCGGCCTATACTATGGCACGTATTGAGACTCATCACGAGACACGGTATCCATGACTCGTTCATTACGCTGCATTATCTTGCCGACCAGATCACGACAGCGGTTGCGAATTCACACGAAATTGGTGTCCGGATCAACTATACTTTCGAAGATAAACCGCTGGGTACAGCAGGATCAGTGAAGGCTCTCGAGCAGGAACTGGAGGGGACTTTCATGGTAATTTCAGGAGACGTGATGACTGATTTTGACCTGTCGGAGTTGATGAAGTTCCACAAGAAAAAGGGAGCGCTCGTGACGCTAGGACTCGTAAGAATGCCCAATCCGCTGGAATACGGCGTTGTCCTGACTGACGATGACGGCAAAGTTACTCGATTTTTGGAGAAACCCGGATGGTCGCAGGTTTTTAGCGACACCGTCAACACTGGCATTTACATCATGGAACTCGAGGCCCTAAAGCAGGTCGAGCAGGATAAACAGTATGATTTTTCAAAGGAACTTTTTCCAAAATTGTTGCGAAGCGGCGAACCGATATATGCGCACACGCTCGAGGGATATTGGTGCGATGTAGGAGCGCCGTCGCAGTATATCTCGGCGCATCATGACATTCTATCGGGGAAGACACGAATCGAGATTCCTGGAAAGAAAATTTCTGAAAACGTCTGGGTCGAAGATGGTGCCGAAATAAGGTCGGGCGCTGAAATCATCGGGCCCTGCATAATTGGAACAAGGACGACCATTGCAAAAGAGGCCAAAGTCGGGCCGCTCTCCTGCATAGGCTCAAACGTCACGATTGAAGCAAACTCTGTGATCTCGCGCTCTGTGGTATATGATTTTGCATATATCGGAAGAGAAGCGGAGGCAAAAGGTTGCGTCATTGGAAAGAACGTTGTTTTGCGACCCAGAGCCCGCGTTTTCGAGGGAGCTGTCATAGGCGACGGCACTCAGCTTGGATCAGGAACGGAAGTTGCGCAAGGAGTAAAGATCTGGCCGGACAAGAACATTGAGAGCGGTTCTATCATTCGCGAAAACCTCGTGTGGGGGCTTACTTGGCAGCGCAATATCTTTGGGAGCAGAGGGATTGTTGGAATTTCAAACATCGAAATCACTCCAGAAACCACGGCAAAATTCGGGGCAGCTTTTGGAACGTTTGCAGGATCATATGGAAAGATAGTCGTTGCTAGAGATACGCTGCGTTCTTCGAGAATGCTGAAGCGCGCCTTCATCGCGGGTCTACTCTCGGCTGGTAATTCAGTGTTCAACCTGACAGCCGCGCCCTTGCCGCTGACCAGATTATCCGTACTCACAAACAAGATGGACGGAGGCGTCTACTTTGCGGCGAATCCGAGCGAGCCAGACTATTCGATATTGCAGTTCTTGGATACTAAAGGTTACAACATCGCTTCCGACGCACAAAAGAAGATTGAAAGCATTCTTGTCAAAGAAGAAATTCACAGATCTTCTTACGAAGAACTTTCCGACATCTTCTACCTCCCGCAGAGCGGTGACGAATACAAGGACATAGTGCTCAGGAACATCGATTCAAGAGCAATTTTGAGCTCGCGCCCCAGAATCGTAGTGGACTGTGCCCTGGGACCAGTGTCGGTCACCGCTCCGCACATCCTGTCTGGCCTCGGTTGCGAGGTCATCACGTTGAACACGAGCACCGGAACGTATCCTACGACTCTCTCGGTATCGAGCAGCCCCTCAAATCTAAAAGACATAGTCACCGCCGTCGGCGCAGTTGCGGGTTTCAGGATTGCAGGTTCTGGAGATGCGGTCAGGATCGTGGACGAAACCGGAGAGATGTTGAGTGGTGACGAATCTCTCGCCTTAATGTCAGAGGTGATGCTGCGCGCGCAACCCGGTACGGTAGCTATTCCGGTTGGATCATCAGGTATAATCGAAACGCTCGCAGAGAAGATGGGCCAAACGGTGCAACGAATCAAGACGGAGCCCCGCGCGCTGATGGAAGCAGTTGGAAGTGGTAAGGCCTCATTTGCAGGAAATGACGCAGGAGAGTTCGTTCTCTCAAAGGAACTTCCTTATCCCGACGGACTGCTCGCTGCGGGCAAGATAGTAGAGTATCTCGCAAGTACGGGTGCGAGAATCAACAAAATAAAAAAGGAGATCTACCGTCCCAGACTGGCCAGGGGAGTAGTACTCGTCCCTTGGAATGAACGGGGCCGCATAATGCGCAGGCTCGCGGCGGATTACGAAGAAAAGAGGGTCGAAACGCTCGAGGGGATAAAGGTGCTTGTGGAG
>JBOGRL010000139.1:0-2671 GCA_050749505.1 Nitrososphaerales archaeon | reverse complement strand
GCCTCCTGTTACAATCGACCTGCTCCCAAAAGTGCCAACGCTCGTCAGCAGATAGTTAGAGTCGCCCCACTTTACTTTGATCTTTTCTATAGGAACAGATAGTTCGCCCGAGGAAAGAATTGCAAGTGTGGTCTCTAGTCCTTGCCCGTGAGGGGACGAACCAGTGTAGATAATGAACATTCTATCTTCCACAGAGGCAACTGCTTTGGCGGTTTCAGAAAACTGGGCACCGGTGTCTTCGACCAAAAGCGCAATATTGACGCCGGCGCGGATATGTCCGCCGCTCTCGTTAATACTTCTCTTCCACCTAAGCATCACATCATACTCATTTTTCAGGCTCTCCAGCAGCTTCGCGAAATCCGCACTATCGTAGACCATGCCTGCTCCATTGTCATACGGGAACTCTGAACGTTGAATCGCATTTAACAACCTAAAGCCAAAGGGATCAAGTCGCAGCAGCTTTGCCATCCGATCCATCATCATTTCAATGAAGAAAATTCCCTCGGGTCGGCCCGCTCCCCTGACTGGGCCTCCTGGAGCCTTATTTGTAGCATATGACCTGCTCCTTATCTCGATGTTCGGAATTTTGTATGCGCCAGGAAGAAGTTTCGCCGAGAGCATGGGTTGTACCTTCAACGTTCCTCCTACGCCTCCATCAGCGACAATATCTGCCCTAACCGCAGTAATTCTTGCGTTCGAATCGCAAGCCAGTTCGATATCGCAATATTCATCTCTTGCTTGCGCCGTCTCGAGTATGTCCTCGGTTCTAGTCGAGACCCACTTTACGGTCATTCCGCTTCTTTCAGAGAGAACACAGGCAAGAGATGGAGCCGGGTATGATTGAGCTCCTTTTGCACCGAATCCTCCTCCCACGTCAGGTACTGTGACATGGAATCTGTCTGGGGGGATTTTGAGTTCGGAGGATAGATAGGCCTTAACCCTATGAGCATGCTGGAGTGTCGAAAATATGTTGTAGATGCCGTTTCGCTTGTCAAATGATGCTATAACCACTCTCGGTTCGATCGCGGCGCCTGTTTGACGCTTTACGCCGAAATGTGCTCTAACAACATGATCGGAGCTCTTTAGAGCGGCATCCGCGTCTCCCTTTTTCACCTTGCTTTCAACAAGCACGTTGTTTCCCCACTCCTCATAGACGAGGATCTTTCCACTCTCGGAATCTGCGATATCCGTTACAGCAGGAATCGGCTCATATTCTACTTCAATGTCCTCCGCGATGTCTTCTACGGAATACCTATCTTTTGAAAGAAAAGCCACTACTGGCTCGCCAACATATCTCACTTTAGATACGGCGAGTTGATATCTGCTTGTTCTCCTTACTCCGGGCATCTCATTCTCGAAAACGGTCCCGGCTCCCAACTTTACCAGATCTTCACCAGTCAAAGCAGTTATGAACGCGGGATTATTCCTAGCCTTCGTCAGATCCACGCTCTTGATTTTTGCATGGGCATAGCTGCTGCGCACCAATCCCATGTACGCTAGATTTGCAGGCTTTATGTCATCAGTGTAAATCGCCCTTCCGGTCAGAAAGCGAAAATCTTCCAACCTCTTCATGTAGCGCGGGCTAGTCGCAGTTTTCTGATGCGATTCCGCTCGGGTTAGAGTTTCTTGGAGCATTGCTGATTATTACCTTGTTTGAATCTCTCATTTTTCCTCTTCGAAGGGGAAGAAGGCATAAGGACTTGGGATCGTATGCTTTCCAATTCAATTTAAGAAATTCTATGACAGTCCGCGCCTCTGCGTCACCCCAGAGGGGACACAGCTGGATGACAGCTTACCAGCAATAGTCGAGTTTCGAATCCTTTTAGACGCAAAGAATTTCTGGTCCTAAGCCAATTCTGCTGGCCTATTGTGCTTGTGAAGAGCGAGGCGGGCATCGATGAGGCTGCTGCAATGAGTGCACTTTAGAGCAGTTGGCAGCACTATCTCATATTCAAAGTCCTCATTGCATTGTATGCAATTGACTGTAATACTGATCCTGTCAGAAGTCTTCTTGCTAGACAACGAGTTTTCACCTTTTGTGGTCCATCGCCATCCAGATGGCGCGGTTGTCGTTCTCCTGCAACTCTCTTCGAGCGCGGAAGAGATTGCTCGCAAGTTCCTGCTTTTCTTTCGTATCGGCGAACTTGCCTAGAACATACAAGCCTATCCTCTCGTGGTAGATGTCGATGTAAGTGTGTAGGTCAACAAAGGTGAGCGCTGTTGCGGGAAAATTGTAGACGCTTCGGTAGGCCTTTGAGAGTGCAGCGTTCCTTCGAGGGAGGTGGCGCTCCCAGAACGGAATTATCGCATATTTCATTATCATGGTCGTATAATCGTCGCCGGAAATATGTTGAAGCCAGAATTTGTTGAGCGTTTCCTTTCTGTCTCTGTCGCCAATCGGTTTTGCATTCCAGAGATCTCTGACTCGATTCATACCAAGCGCTTCTTCGCAAAAATCCTCGTAAAGAGTAGAGTGGCCTGTTTCCTCAGACAGATGTCTCGCAACCAGATCACGAATGTCTCTTTGTCTGACGTTTGCCAACAGAGCTCTTGCGAGGTTCTCCACGAATCCCTCTAGTCTAAGATACTGTTGCTGACTGAAAAACCTCAGTTGATCTACTGTGAGTTCCTGGCGCTCTATCACAGGAACGAAATCATGCGACCAAGGGTC
>JBOGRL010000138.1:0-6594 GCA_050749505.1 Nitrososphaerales archaeon | reverse complement strand
GCAGCATACATCCAAAAACCAATAGGTCTTGCAAAGATCAGGAATGTATTGGTTACCCTGATTTCAGAGATTGAAGCCGAGAAGACGAGGAAAAATGAAGAAGAAGGAGGAGGACAGTGATCTGGGTTTTTGAGAGCTTCGGTCGTGCTTGAGAAAGCCAGCAATTATGAGATTTTGGGCCTGCAGGGCAACACTGATGGTGCAGAAGAATCACAAAAAGAGAAAAGGAATTCACTGCTCGTTCTCCACAAGGTCACAGAAACCGGTGCCCCCTTTCTTGTAGTCGCGGGTTACTTTTTGAGCGAAGTGGGAAAATTTGATGATGAAAGTCTGCTTGCAGAGATCGAAACAGTGCCGGAAAGCGAGTACTCCAGACTAAAAGGGGTAATTCGGCAGAAAAAGGCAAGCAACGCCCCGATAACGTTTTGGTAGAGAGAGAGCGCGCCCCGCTATCTCTTGATGTTGGTGACTCTTAGTTTGAAAACCAGGGTCTTTCCCGCCATCGGATGCTTCCCGGTTTTGCCGTACGCTTTCTCCGGAGGTATTGTAACTTCCCTTTCTTCGTTGACTGCCATCCCAAATAGCGCTTCCTCAAATCCGGGAATTACCTGGCCTGCGCCCAGTTTTACCTGGAGCGGCTTGTAATCTCTGGCGGGAGCGTAGAGATCGTTTTTTCTTGCCTCGGATTCAATCGACGTGTCGAAAACCTTCCCCCCCGGATACTTGCCAAGATAGTGTACTGAGACTGTATCTCCCTTCTGCGCCTTCAACAAATCAGAGCTCAAAAAATTTGAAGCACCCAGAACTCATGCGGCCTCGAGCGTTGTTTTCAGGCAGTCAAAGAGCTGCTTGATTATTTTTTCAGCCTGACTGCTCAGCAGCCTCTGCCCGACAGAAGCTATTCTGCCGCCTATCTTCGCGTCGGCAGACCACTTCATTGATGTGCCGATGCCGTTTGGACCATCAGAAAAATCCATCACCGTATCCATGTCAACTGTACTTCCGATGCCATTCCCGTGAGCTGCGAGTTTTGCGTGCGTGGGCGGTGTTTTCTCAACAGTTGTAAAGTGTAGCGAGAAATCTCCTTTGATGAATGACACTCCCGCTCTTACTACGGCGGTGAAATCGTCCTGTGATTTCACGTCCAGTTTTTGAAGATCTGGCATGCATTTTGAGATCTGATTAGGGTCCATCACAATCGAGAAAACCTTGTCTTTGGGCGCTTTGACGTCGAATGTTCCTTCAAAGTGCAATTTGTAGCATATTCACTTCTCTTTATTATGAAATCGCAGATTTTATTCCCTTATCAACGTATGGATGCGAGAGATGATGACTTCCCTTTTTCGCCTAGTTCACAATTGTCGGCAGAAAACTCTTACTCGGCCCGCGAGCTACTTTTCTTCTCTGCCGCTTCCGACTGCATCTTTTTGGCTGCCGCTTTGATCGACTTTACAATATTGACATAGCCCGTACACCTGCAGAGGTTTCCTTCAATGCCTCTCCTGATCTCCTCCTCAGTCGGGTCGGGATTGCGCTGCAACAGAAACAAAGACGACATCAGCATTCCGGGCGTGCAATACCCGCATTGAAGCCCGTGATTTTCCCAGTAGGCTTCCTGAATCGGATGGAGCTTGTCACCCTGCGCCAGTCCCTCGACTGTGAGTATGTTCGCGCCGTGTGCCTGGATAGCAAGAACCATGCAGGACTTTATTGTCTTTCCATTCATCATGATCGTGCATGCACCGCAATGGCCCGTGTCGCAGCCGATGTGAGTCCCAGTAAGATTCAGTTCATCCCTGAGAAAGTGGACCAAAAGAGTCCTTGGTTCGGCCTTTCCAGTGTACTCCTTTCCGTTTATCTTGCAAGTAACCTCTATCATGTCTGACTTGATTGCTGCTTTCATCATTGTAATTTCTCGCCCTCTATTTTACTCGGCTCAAAGCGAGCTTCAGCGTCCTCCGCGTGAACACCTTAATCATGTCCATCCTGTACTCTCGGCTGCCGTGCATGTCAGACGGCGGGTCTGCGCCTTCGGTCGCCATTTCTGCGGCGTCGGCGATGCTCTTGTCATCGAGCGTCTTTCCCCTGAGGTACTCTTCTGTAGATTTCGCGCGTAACGGAGTCGGTCCCACTGCGCCGAAGGCTATCCGCACATCTTTGCAAATGTTTCCTTCAGCCACCGTCACCACAGCTCCTGTACCCACAATGGCAAAGTCGCCCTCCCTTCTGCTGTGTTTGATATATGCAGAACCGGTATTTGGAGGAAAGTGGGGGAGTCTGATCTCCGTCAGGACCTCGTCGTGTCCGACAGCGGTTGCAAACAAATCGACGAAAAACCCTTCGGCCGGGACGACCCTTTCATCGTTTTTTCCATTCACGACAAACTTTGCGTCGATAGCCTTCAGGGCTGTTGGAAAGTCTGCCGCAGGATCGGCGTGACAGGCGCTACCTCCAATGGTCCCCTTGTTACGAATCTGCTGATCGCCTATCTTGCTCGCTGCATCAACCAAAATCGGATACTTGTTCTTGATAATTTCATCATGCTCGATGACATCATGAATCGTCAGCGGCCCCACCGCGAGATAGTCCTTTTCGTCTCTGACATACGAGAGCTCTTGCAATTTCGAAATATCGACTAGCGCGGAGGGGGCTGCGAGTCTTAATTTCATCAACGCAAGCAGACTCTGTCCTCCAGCCAAGACCTTGGAGTCTTCCTTGTCATGCAACAGCTGGATCGCTTCGTTCAGCGAAGTGGGTGAATAGTAATCAAATTTTTTGGGAGTCATTTGGCGATAGGAACCTTTTCTACATTCGCAGCCATGTTTTGATATTTCAATTTATCGAAGAAATCCCAGCGGAACCTGTCGTGAGTCTGATTTCGACGGTTGTCTGATTTTTTCAAGCAAAAAGGATGGAAAGACGTCACTCCGCGGAGAACAGCAGTGAAGGTAAACACAGAGAAGATCTCTCAAACCCGTTAGACCGATTTTTTCGAAAATAAATCAATTTTTGTCGATTGACTGCCTAGAGGCCGTTGAGATTTCGATAAAGGCTTAAATGCATAGTTTGAGTTCTCAAAATTAAGGTTTGACGGATTACCAATTGCAAATTACCATTGGTGGTTATCGTGAGTCAAGAGAAAGGAATCGTAAAGTATTTAGTAAAATTAAGATTTGAAGTAGAAGGAGTTGTTGAGAAAGCAGATCTGATAGGCGCAATCTTTGGCCAGACCGAGGGCTTATTCGGTCCAGAGATGAACCTACAGGAACTGCAAAAGACATGGAAGGTAGGTCGAATAGAGATCAACCTGCAGTCTAACAACGGCAAGACCTTGGGAGAGGTTCTCATCCCAATGAGCACCGATGTTTCTACTGCTGCTCTCATTGCTGCGGCAGTAGAAAATGTTGACAAGGTTGGGCCTTGTTCTGCAAGGTTTATCCTACTCGGGATAAATGATGTCCGGGCGGACCGAAGAAAAATCATCGTCGATCGCGCAAAGACAATAATGAAAGACTGGGCTTCCAAGACTGCGAGCGAAGGAGAAGAGTCGCTAAAGGATATTGTTGACTCTGCTAAGAAAGCTCGTCTGATCAGCTACGGGAAGGAGAATCTTCCTGCCGGGCCAGGCATTTCTTCATCGGACACCATAATCGTTGTCGAAGGACGCGCGGATATCATCAACCTCCTCAGAGCCGGCATTGAAAATACGATTGCAGTTGAAGGTACAAGCGTCCCGGACACCGTAAAGGAACTTGCCCGTAGAGGGAAAATGTTGCATGCTTTCCTGGACGGTGATCGGGGAGGTGATTTGATCCTCAAGGAATTGAGCCAAGTCGCCAGGATCGATAGAGTATTCAGAGCCCCCCGCGGCCGTGAAGTTGAGGAACTCACTCCTGTTGAAATCTTGGATATTCTTAGGGAGAGGCAGCAACCACAGGCAGCTGAGAGGACAGAAGAGTCCCGTGAAGAACGTGAGGTAGAAAGAGAACCCAGGCAGCGTTACGAGAGAGGCGGCGGAAGATACGGGCGCAGAGACCGCATGGACAATAGGCGAGGCCCAAGAGAGAGATCAGACTACATCCAGTACGAGGAGAGGCCGCCGGAGCGCGAACCTGCCGAGCAACAATTGCCAGCGCCGCCTCCAATGAGCCCGGAAGCTTCGGAGAAGGTCAAGGCAGAGTATGCGATCATCAACGGAACTCTGGAAGCCAAGGTGTTTGACTCGCACTGGAATGAGGTGTCCAAGATGCCAGTGAACGAACTCGTTTCAAAGATCGGGGGAGTAGCTGGAGCAAAGTACCTTGTCTTTGACGGCATCGTGACCCAGAGACTCATCGATATGGCTGCAAAGGTCGGCGTTGAGTCAATAGTCGGTCACAGAGCTGGCGAGATACAAGACAGGCCGGAAGGAATCGTGGTATACAGCTTCAAAGATGTGGGGCTAGAATAGGCTCCGCAGCATCAAAAATTTTCTCCATAAAGAGTAAGAAAAATCCCCGCCTACATCACGCTATGCATTGAAGGGGTTTTCTCCCTGATAGTAAACAGGCTCGACGCGAGACACGGGCTGGTTACTGTTACCCCAGAGCAGCCAGATGATCTCTGGACACTGCGGAGAGTGATTTCCAAGCGGGACCTTGTGGCGGGGGAAACTTCGAGGGTCTACAAGGACACCGCGGAATACTCCAGGCCGGACAAGGAAAGGATCAAGGTCGCTGTCACCATCGAGGTTGAAGCGATCGAGCTCGACAGCACGTTTTCAAGGCTAAGAGTCTCGGGCAAAATAGTCGATGTTTCAAACGAGCTGTTGAGCAAGGGGTCGTTTCACTCACTTTCGGTTTCGGAAGGCCATCGCGTGTCCATCAGGAAGCCCGAGGGATTTACTCAAGTCCAGTTGAAGCTCATCGAGGGAACAAACCTCCCCCGGGACAATTACGTCATAGTGGCCCTGGACATGAGAGAAGCAGGCATCGGCATCATCAGGGGGACGCATCTCCAGATTCTTCCGGGAGTAGAATCAGGTATCACAGGAAAGATGTACCAGACATCAAAGAGGACGGGCGCCGGCTACTTTGAAAAGATCGCAGACTCGCTCTCAATCGTGTATCCTGGCAACGCCAAGATCTTTGTCTTGGGCCCGGGCACTACGAAGGAAGCCTTCGCGAACTATGTTCAGCGGGAAAGAAGGGAGTTTGCTGGTGAGATCCGAGCAATTGATGGATCAGATGTTGCTGGTGAAGACGGTGTCTACGTGGCTTTGAGAAATCCAAACCTCCAGTCTGCGCTCTCGGAGAGCAGGCTTGCAAAAGTTTCCAAGCTCATCCAGGAAATCATGCGTAGGATCGCGCTGGGCGATACCAGAATGTCTCTTGCTTTTGGGGATAGTTTGAAAGCTGCTAAGGGGGGAGCGGTAGAGTCTTTGATCATCGCCGACAAGATATTTTACCAGAAGGGCGTTGGCGAGGATGCGATAGTAGAGCTCCTGAACCTTGTCGAGGAGTACCGCGGGGAAACCTTTCTCCTGGATTCCACGACTGACCTTGGCAGCCAGGTAAATTCGCTCGGCGGAGTCGTGGGAGTACTGCGCTTTCCGCTGAAATGACTTTTGTTACATTCTTCCTTGGACATCTCTGAAAAAACTATGCGACCGATTGTCGTGATGGAAAATGTTCGACGTTCGTCGAGGAGGCTCT
Organism: Nitrososphaerales archaeon; assembly: GCA_050749505.1. Taxonomy (GTDB): domain Archaea; phylum Thermoproteota; class Nitrososphaeria; order Nitrososphaerales; family CADDZS01; genus DATLTL01. The sequence goes on along the minus strand of JBOGRL010000138.1, from coordinate 901 downwards.
GCCCTAATAGATAGAGACATTATAGCTGCCGTCTCCCCTCCCCCTAGGGGGGTCTCCTATTGTTTTCAATAGATTCCTGTATGAAAACAATTGAAATCTTGCAAGAATTGTGTAGAACATGATTTAGGGCATCGCACATGTTATTGCAATTGCAATTGTATCATTTTTTTGATCGTTTTTCGAGACGAATCGACTGCTGACTGTGTTAACGTGCCGCTGACTAGAAGGAATCTGCCAATACGCAGCATCGCTCCGAAGTGACGGCACAACGTCTTCATCAGTCAGCAGCACAACGAGTCGTAAGTTATGATTGAAACCTCGGCAGATACTCTTCATCCCTCATTTCGATACGACGCAAAATCTTCGCCTTCACGATCGCCTCTGGTTCGGGCCGTCGCAGATTAGCAGTTTTTTGATCGATATCTCCCGGATCAGGGGCCTCCACTCCTGCTCGTTTCATCTATGGCTACTGGAAGACACTCATAACGCTGCATAGGCCTGTGCGCCCAACACTTCAAATGAATAGGAGACTATGTGCCCTATCAGGGTGTTACGCGAGATTCCGGAATGCTCCACTATTTCCAAAATCAGACGCTCGCAGGGAGTGGAGGCATGTTGATCAAACAGATGTCTGCAACTCAACGAACGCATTTATCACCATCCCCCCTCCCCATCTTCTTCCACAACAAGCTTATCTTCATCGTTCACGGTTGCATCTTCTACTAGGCCGACGAAATCAGGGCCAGCAACCGTGCAACCTGCCCCAGCTGGAAGTAGCACTGCTACGATGAGTATACCGTTTTGACGACGTGTCCAGAGTTCGACATCAGGAATCGATGTTCCCGCTAGCGCGTCCACTAGCGTTGTATCTTCGACGGACCGCAGTTAGGCGCTTTCATAG
>JBOGRL010000137.1:0-5058 GCA_050749505.1 Nitrososphaerales archaeon | reverse complement strand
GTGTTCCTTTTGCTGAATACTCGACGTTTGTCGAGAAAGTACTGCCCTAAAAGATATACACATTATAGCTGCCGTCTCCCCTCCCCCTAGGGGGGTCCCACATTGATTTCAATGACTTTTTGCATGAAAACAATTGAAATGTTGGAAATTTTGCATGATGGATCCAAAAGCAATAGTTAGGGCAGCTGTGCATTTCCTTGCAGGTTGGAGGCAAAGCTCAGATGGAACGCTGCAACTGAAAATGCGCCGGATTTTTTTAAAAAAAAGGACAGCGCAACAGAAACATGCAAAAAAAGCATTTTCAAACAACAGTTGGGCATTTATTGCAAAAAAATTGATCTAGGAGCGCAGCGGTTTGATTGCGCTCGGAGGAATACTAACATAGATAGCGCCGATTCCAGTGGGACTTTCTGTCGCACTGCAAAACTTGTGCGTTGTAACTATGATATTTGTGCCACCAATATGTATCTTGTGATCAGTTACTGATCCTCTGTACTCTCGTGAGACAATCTCTCCTTTCACTACATTATCCGTGGTTTCTGGTTTCGCGGAGCTCACTCCCATTTCATTGTATCTGATTGTTACAGAGGAGACCTCCTTCGGAATCTCACCATCGTACTGGCAGATGAGTTCGGAACCAAAATCAGGAATCATGAGTCTGGCTGTTTGTCCGCCAGGCAGGATTTCGACCAGCGAGGCTTTCAGGATATTCGCGTGGCCCACGAACTCGGCGACAAAAGAGCTTGCCGGCCGTGAGTAGAGCTCATGCGGAGAGCCTTCTTGCACGATCTTTCCCTGGTTCAGCAGTATCGTACGGTCAGAAATCACAAACGCTTCCTCTTGGTCGTGGGTGACGAAGATGCTCGTAATACCGATCTTTTTCAAAAGCACGTGGAGGTCGCCTCTGACTCTCTCCCTGACTTGGAGATCAAGGTTGCTAAGCGGTTCATCCAAAAGCAAGACCTTCGGGTGGTATGCAAGGTTTCTTGCAAGCGCAACCCTTTGCTGCTGACCACCGCTCAGCTGCGAGGGATACCTGTCTTCTAGTCCGTACAGCCCCACGAGGTCAAGTGCATCTTTGATCCTCGTTTCCTTCTCAGACTTCGAATGCTTGCCGCCCTGCAAGCAGTATCTCAGGTTTTCGCGCACTGTCATGTGCGGCCACAGGGCGTAACTCTGAAACACAAACCCGAGCTTCCTTTTCTCTGCGGGCAAAAACACCTTCTTTCGAGCGGAGGTGACGACCTGGCCGTCGAGAAAAATTTCGCCTTCGTTGATCTCTTCCAGCCCGGCAATTGATCTGAGGATCGTGGTCTTTCCGCAACCGCTCGGACCAAGGAGTCCGAGAATCTCGCCCTCTTTCACCCGGAAAGAGACGTGATCCACTGCTACAACCTTGCCAAACTTCTTGACCTCGTCCTTTACCTCGATCTTTACGCTTTGCTGGGACACAGGGAGTATCCTAAAAAATCGCTTCCATGGAATTATTAACGTTATGCGTTTGAAGCACCCAAAAGCTCACTCCCAGAAGTCTGACTTTTCGCGCAAAAGTCATTTTCGTGGCTAGTATTTTTCGCATCCAAGCTGGCGGCAAATTTGCGATTGAGCGGTTAACTCAATGGATAGCGCGTCAAGAACCAAATCAGCCAACCCACTCACGATAGCGCCAATCTTTCTTTGGTGAACCCCCTTCAAGAACTTTGATTTTTGACTCGCCGCTGGGAATTTTGGCGTTCTCGATCAGCCGGCATACTCGGATTTTTAAAAATGAAGCCTGCTCTCACATGCAACGATTTCACATATATCCTGACTATTTTCCTTGGGAGGTTAGCCGGGCACGACGAAAATTGGATGGGAAGAGAAAAATGACACGAAAACTTGTTTACGTTTTTACAACCGGCGGGACTATCGGCACCTACGTGGACGAGTCTGGCATCGCTCGCGTAGGCGATACGATTGAAGGTCTCGTTTCGCAGGTAAAAGCGTCCGGGATCGAAATAGAAGCAAAGAGCTTGATGCAAAAGGGTAGCGCCAACCTAGAGCCTTCAGACTGGAAGGTCATCGCCGAGGAGATAGCTCGCGTGATAGAGACGAGAACCGACGCAAGCGGCGTCGTGATTCTTCACGGGACAGACACGATGCACTACACCGCCGCCGCTTTGAGTTTCATGCTCCAAAAACCAGGCATCCCCATAGTCATGACGGGATCAATGATTTCTGGATCAGACTCTTCTGGTGATGCGATTTCAAACTTCGATGCTGCCCTGGCAGTTGCGGCAAACTCGGATATTGCCGAGATCTGCATAGTGTTCTCTGCTGATTCTATTGGAAAGAAGAAGATAGTGATAAGGGGCTCCCGAGCGCGGAAGATCCGCTCTATTGCTCAAAATGCTTTTGAAAGCATCAATGCACCTCCTCTTGCGTTTGTGGAAAAAGAGAAAATCACCTACACTGGTCTCGAGCATCAGGGCCGCGGGACGAGGAAAAAATTGAGACTGGATACAAAGCTTGAGCCGCGAGTTGTGTATGTTAAGCAAAACCCGGCCCTCACAGGTTCAATGCTGGAGCATTTTTTCAAGGGAGAAATGGGTGCCGTGATCGAGGGAACCGGCAGAGGTCACGTGAAAGAGAGTCTCTTGGATACGATTTCATCATTCCAAAAACCCGTTGCAATATCGACGCAGGCTCTCTATGGGGGTGAGAGTCTGGGCACCTACGACATCGGAAGCAATATGCTCAGAATCAACAACATTATTCCTTCGCGAGACATGACCAGTGAAACTGCACTGGTGAAGCTCATGTGGTGCCTAGGGCACAAAAAAAGCTCCGTAAGAAGAAAATTCCTCGAAAACATCTGCGGCGAAATTTCTGACCAGCCAAAGGGAAGGTAAGGTTGAAATTCACGGCATCAAAGAAAGTTCTTCATCTTTTCGCTTCGGGAGCTAGATTTCACGCGTGGCTGCAGACATGGTAATCAAAAACAGTCATCTCGTCGTGCCAAAGCTGGGCATAGTCAACGCGGGGGTCGCGATAACTGACGGGAAGATAGTTTCAATCGCGTCAGAGGTAAACCTCCCGCAAGCCGATCAGGTGATCGACGCACGAGGAAATTACGTCTTTCCAGGGGCGATAGACCCGCACGCTCACTATGGACATACCTACGGAAGGTACAATCTTGATTTTGGGGAAAACCTCCAGTCTGAGACAATCTCGGCGGCTCTCGGCGGAGTCACTACAGTAAACGTGATTCACAGGCTCTATCCACCCACCGCGTCCTACTTTGAGTTCTTCTCAAAGCAGGTCAAGCCGGTGATCGACAAGGCAAGTATCAACTTCCTGATCACTCCGGGTGTCATGACCCAGCTGCACGTAGATGAAATGCCGCGCTATGCAAGAGAGCTCGGTATGACCTCTTTCAAATTCTTTCGTGGCTACAAGGGTGGGGAGTGGCAACAGATGGGGATATCGGGGCTTGACGACGGAATTTTCTACGCGATGCTGTTCCAGGCTGCAAAACTCGGGGGCAACGCACTTTCACTAGTACACTGTGAAAACTCCGAGGTTGCAAACTACACGTCGGAGAGAACAAAGAAGGAGGGTAAGACCGGTCTTGCGGCTTGGAATGACGCCCGCCCGAAGGAGGCGGAATCAGATAGCATCCTTTCTGCGATCAACCTAGCTTGCGTCGTAGCCCAAACCAGACTGTACATCCCGCACGTTAGCACCGATTGGGGAATTGACGCAATAGCAAAGGCGAAATTCGATGGCAGAAATGTGATCGCCGAGACGTGCCCTCAGTATCTATGTTTCACCAAAGACGACGAAAAAAAGATCGGGATACTCGGAAAGGTGAATCCCCCGATCCGAGACAGGGCCAGTCGTGATCGACTCTGGGATAGGATCTTGGACGGAACAGTTGACACAATCGGAACCGATCACGTCCCGGTGAGATTGAATGACAAGCTCGGCGATGGCGATATCTGGTCTGCTGGTCTTGCTTTTCCCGGCAGCGCAACCATGATTCCCACACTTTTGAGCGAGGGTTTCAACCGGCGCGGGCTCTCACTCCAGAGGATCGCCGAGATGACGAGCTACAACACAGCAAGAGCATTTGGGCTCTTTCCGCAGAAAGGGACGCTCGCGCCAGGCGCTGATGCCGATATGACTATAGTTGACCCAAGCAAGGAAGTCACCGCGAGTTCTGAGTTGCTCGGCTCGGCCGCTGGATTTACGTTGTTTGAAGGCTGGAGATTCAAAGGATGGCCTACTCATACGATAGTTGGCGGACACCTCATCATGGAAGATGGCAAGTTCTTCGGCAAACCGGGATTTGGAAGATACTTGCGCAGAAACCTGTGAGTGAATTCCAAACTCGTCAAGGATCACTCCGCAGACACAGGTTGTTTTTGCCAGTGGCCAGTCAGAGCTCCCCAAGAGTCCCGATCATTCTCCTTTTTTCTTGTCTTGTGAGTTGACATTGTTTCGAGTATGAGATTCCTTATATTCCTAACGCTCAAGGAAAATTGCAAAGGAAAAAATATGGAAGGAAAATACTATGATGTCGTTGTGATCGGAGGAGGGAACGCGGGCCTCTGTGCTGCTATGACCGCAATAGAGAGCTCGGACAAGGTTCTCATGATAGAAAAATCTCCTCAGATGTGTAGAGGCGGCAACTCCAAGTACACGCGGGATATCAGATGCGGCAGCGAAGGGCCTACCGAATCTACGCGCTATAGCAAAGAGGAATTTACTGAAGACCTGCTCCGCGTTACAAAAAGAGATACCAGCGAAGAGCTCGCGGAACTCACGATTGAGGAATCGTTCAACATTCCGGAGTGGATGTCAAAACACGGGGTCCGGTGGCAATCGCAATTGAAGGGCACGCTACATCTGAGCAGGACAAACAAATTCTTCATCGGAGGAGGAAAAGCTCTGATCGATAATTACTACGAATTTGTAAGGAAACACAAGGTCGATGTGGTCTATGACTCCAATGTCGAAAACCTCAACTTTGACGGGCCATCTCTCACGTCTCTGACCATCAACACTGGAGATCAA
>JBOGRL010000136.1:0-4140 GCA_050749505.1 Nitrososphaerales archaeon | reverse complement strand
GACACATCCTCCATGATTTCCAGCCAGATGGTACCCTGCCCTGCTATCACTGAAAGATCGTCAAAGGGGTGGATGAAGAATAGATTCTTTTCTCTGGACAGTTCGCGTGCCTTTCTTATGATCGAGTCGGTCGTGGGGCCGTCCTCGACCGTCTTGGCACCGTAGAGCTCGATCATTTTCAATTTGTCTGGATTCGCGCCGCTGTTTACGACTACCGTGCAATCAACTCCTAGCCTCTTTGCTGCATACGCAACCGACAATCCGTGATTTCCAGAGGACGCAGTTATTATCCCTGAGCTTTTGATATATTCAAGATTCTCTAGCTCAATGTTGAACGCCCCCCTTACCTTGAACACGCCGGTGGGCTGGTAGCACTCGAGTTTCAGAAATACCTCGGCCCCGGTCTTCTTGCTGAGGAACACGCTTGGGTAACACGGGGTTCTGAATACGTAATCTTTGATTCTCTCGCGAGCATTTCGAATGTCCGTGAGTGAAATCATTACGTATCTTGGGTCTCCTTCAGATTTTGGCTAGAATGCAATAGTGGGATGGTGTGGAGAGCTCCTCAAAAATCGGAGTAAAGAGTGTTTTGATGCTGTAAAGTCTTCGGTTGCGAAGACATTGACTTCGAGGCATCAACACTGAAGATTACTGTAGTAAACGGGTTTTCCCTATAGTTTCACCTGCTTCACCTTTCGACGGGCTGAACCTCAGCCAGCCTTTGTACGAGATGTTCATACCACCCCAGGGCGCGGTCAAACCTTCTCTCGCATTTCTGAGACCAGAGCTGTCTCTTGTTAGCTCTATCTGATTGAAATCTCTGAGAGCAAAGATAATCTTTTTCAGCATAGAAGCATTGTGCTACAAACCTATCCTTGCCCAATCATTGACCGACATTCTAAGCGATTCCATGATTGAGAGTAACCTATCAGAAAGTCACGCGTGCAAGTTTCGCTTAATAGCTCTATTTGCGTTAATTGTTGTGACAAGAGGCGATTTTGGAACATGATCATCTGTCCCTTGAACCGGTGCCACGATTGGAGTGGTGCGCAAGACTGAGAAATTACGTTAGATTTTTCGAGTGACAGTTTTATTCAAAGTATTACAGTAATCTTTCACTCAATGTATTTTTCACTATCAACCGAAGACTTGACAGAGCCGCAAAGCCCTAAGAATAACCGTTTATGGATTAGCTCCTGTTTAGGGTTACATGCTTTTGTTCAATTCATCGATGGTTTGGAGATCTAGCTTTACATCCAGAGCCTTGCACGCTTCTTCAAGTTGTTCAGGCTTTGAAGCACCCGTGACAGCCGTCGCAACTCTTTGCTCTCTCAGCACCCAGGCAATCGCAAGCACTGGAAGTCTCAGTCCAGCCTTGTCTGCTGCTCCTTTGACATTCTCCAGCTTCCGAAAATTATCCACACTGTTCATTGTGCTCCACCAGCTCGGTTGCCTGTAGGTAGCGCGCGAACCCTGAGGCGGGGACTTGCCACTTTCATATCTGCCCGCCAGTACTCCTCCAGAGAGCGTGCTGTATGCGAGCACGCCAACGCCGTGCTGGAGGCAGTACGGAATCACTTCGGCCTCTATTCCTCGCTCAAACAAGCTGTATTCATTCTGAACAGCGATGTAATTTTCGAGTCCAAACTTTTGAGCTATCTCCTGCGATTCTTTGATCTGTTCCGCGGAATAGTTTGAGCACGCTATGTACCTGATTTTTCCAGCCTTCACGAGCGAATCGAGCGTCTTCATCGTTTCCACAAGAGGGACGCCGGCGTCGTATTGGTGTATGTAATACAAATCGACATAGTCTGTCTGCAACCTGCTCAAACTTTGGCCCAGCTGATAGATGATATTCTTTCGTGACACGCTCAACCTGTTCGGGTTTGCTTCTCCAGTGATAAACTCCTTTCCCACTTTGGTCGTTACGATGACCTCTTCCCTGCGATCCTTGATGAATTGTCCGATTATTTTTTCCGAGTTTCCTTTGGTATAGCAGTCTGCCGTGTCAAACATGTTCATTCCAAGGTCGAGCGCTCGACCCATTATCTTGTTGCAGGTTTCTTGGTCAATCTGACCCCCACCAAAGTTGTTTGTCCCAAGGCAAATCCTTGGCACGGAAAGACCACTGCTGCCGAGTTTGAGATATTGCATATTTTCTTCCGTATCGGGGTGCTCCTTTTGTAGTTTATTATCGTAGTTTCGGAAGATGACAGGTCAGCAGCATCTGTTATCTACCACCATTTAGGATCTAGTATAACTCGAAGAGGTGGAAAAGTGGAGGAGGAGATTGCTACTACTCAAAACAATGTCATCTGCAACGGATTGACCAAGATCTATAGCGGAAAGCGCAAAAACAGGGCAATCGATTCTCTAAACTTCTCCATACCATCGACAGGAATCTTCGCACTCATAGGACGGAATGGTTCGGGAAAGACGACACTGGTCAGAATCCTCTCAACAGAACTGAAGCCGACTCTTGGAAGCGTTTCGATAAACGGGATTGATGTGATAAACGATCCAGACCGGCTGAGAGAAAAAATTGCCATAGTTCCGCAGGAAGCGCGCGCGGTGCCATGGATGACTCCGACGCAGACAGTACTATCATATCTTCTCTGGAGAGGGTTTGACTACGGAGTAGCAAAGCAGAGAGCTATCGACACGCTCGGAAGGCTGGGACTAGGCCGGCAGGCGAACACTTTGAACCGTACGCTCTCGGGCGGAAATAAGAGAAAGGTCTTGGTCGCGACCGTGCTCGCATCGGAAGCTGAAATTATTTTTCTCGATGAGCCAACAACCGGGCTCGATCCGATCTCAAGGAAGGAATTCTGGGGTCTCCTGAAGGAGATCGGGCGGGAGCGGTTTACGTTTCTTACGACTCACTATCTCGAGGAAGCTGAAGAGCTTGGCGACCGAATAGGAATTTTGGATCGTGGCAGGCTGATCGGACTGGGTACTCTGGATGAGCTGAGACAAAGAGCGAACTATAACTACAGCATGAAGCTTCCTCCCGCGATCCCGATTCCGCACGTAACAAACGGCGAAGCGATAGAGGGAAAGGACGGCACGAGGATTCTCACAACCGAAGAAGAGGCGTTCAAAATTTCAAGAGAGCTTTCACGCAGCGGCTACAAGTTTACTATTAATCCGATATCTCTGGATGACATATTCTTTTATCTCGTTAACCGCGAGGGGAACAAAGCAGAAATTGGAAATCAAAGAGGAAGCGAGCCCGCAGAAGAAGGAGAAGAAGCAGACACAACCGCCGGCGAGAATGAGTAGGAATAGATTCAGCCAGGTTCTCGCGGGTGTACTGGTAAATTCCGTATACGAAATGCGGAACTATCCCGTTGTTCTGATCAATACGGTTCTGTCTCCTCTCTCATTCCTAGTCCTGATCACTTTCGTCAGTCGCGGAAGCCTTTTGGGCCAAGCAGTAGCGGGCGGGCTAGTTATGAGCATGTTCTCCGCGGGCATGTCGCTCCAGGCCGACCTGTCTCACCTGAAAAATGATTTCAAGCTCCAAGACATGGTTGTCAGTTCGCCGACTCCCTGGGCGACTTACGTCCTAGGGATGGCAACCTCGGAGATAGTGTACTCGCTGCCCGCGCTCGCGGTGCTGGGAATACTTGCAAGTTATTTTATGCACATGAGCATATTCGGAGTTCTGCAACTAGTACTTGTACTCATCCTGATGTTCCTCACCTCGATAGCACTCGGCTACACGTTTGCGACTCTTTCGAGCGACATCGTGCAGAGCTTCGCGTTTTCCAGATTGCTATCAACGCTTTTTTCTACAGTACCACCAGTCTATTATCCAATAACCTACATACCGCTTCCCTTCAGGTATCTCGCCTACCTTTCTCCGACGACTTATGCAGCAGAACTGGCCCAGAATGCAGCGGGGTACCTCGCGTTGTCGACTTCGATGATCTTGCTCGACTGGGCTGTTCTAATCGGGGTCGCTGTTGTACTGCTCGGAGTAGCAAAGACAAAAGCGAGATGGAGAGAAATATAATATCTACAAAGACCAGAAATCTGAACCACAAGCCGTATATTTTCGGTTGTAGAAATAGTGCCCGTTCCTTCGGGGTCGAGCCGTACTATCCGTTGAGGAAGGAAAGCCGCAAATCTATGATT
>JBOGRL010000135.1:0-7652 GCA_050749505.1 Nitrososphaerales archaeon | reverse complement strand
CGGGCAGATTGATTTTGATGATCTCCAGGGGGAAAAGAGATACAGTGCGATGAAATCTTACTGCCAATCAAAACTTGCACAGGTCTTGTTTACTCACGAGTTATCAAAGAGAATCGCTGGCACCGGCATCACCGTAAATGCAGTACATCCCGGCGCGGTACGGACTCACTGGGGCGATGAAGCTGGAGCTCTGGGAATAGGAATAAGGATTGCGAGACCCTTCATGCTGAGTGCGGAAAAAGGAGCATCGACACCATTTTACGGCGCTACATCTCCGGAAGTAGAAGGAGTCTCAGGTAAGTACTACGATAAGAAAAAGGACACGCGATCTTCAAAAGAATCCTATGATGAAGTCGAGTCAGAGAAGCTCTGGGAAATCAGCATGAAACTTTCGGGGCTTCAAAAACCTGATTCTTGATCTGTTCAGCCGACTAGCTGAGAGATCTCTTTGGCCAGTCCGTTCTCAACGTGCACCGTCCAAAGCATTTCCGGAACGTCTACGGCCAGGAATAACGTAGACAAAAGTATCACTTCTATTGCAGTAACGCCGAGGTTTTGAATCCATTTACCTATTCCTATGTGAATCGTAAAATCGTTTGCTTCTCCGGTCAAGAGGATCGTAAAAGCCCTATCAGCTGCAATAATGTCACGCAAAATGCCAGCTTTTTGCGCCTGGACCACATACCCAACTGGGGCAGCTCTTGATTGCGTTTTATAGCCATCGGATTTGAGTTTCTGCTCAATCTGCTGAGCTAATTGACCCAGATCCTTGTTCTTTCCCTGAAAATGCAGCGCTTTTTCAAAAACCAAAATTAAATCGCACTCATCTGCGATTCGACCAATAGTTAAAGGTTGCACGCAAAGTTTTCTATCGTTCGCGGGTAGATTACTACTTCATCGTGTTGATCGCAAGCAGACCCTTGAGGAGCTTCTTGTGTTTCTCTTCGTCAATATCCATCGATTCTAGAAGAAGCCTGAACGAGGGATCAATGCCTCCCGGTTTGATCGGCTCTTCCGTAGCGCTCTCCTCACCCCTAATCATAGCTTCGATTTGTGCTATCTCTTCCTCCACCATTTTCTTTCGGTTAGGGCCTCTCTTCGAATCGTTTTTGGGCTGGCTCAACAAGAACGAAACGATTTCAGCGTGACGGATACTGTCGGAAGCTATTTGCCGAAATATAGTACGCGCGACCTCGTCCGTAGTTCCAACGGCAAGTGCCATGTTTCGCTGCGCCGCGAGCTGCTCTTCTTCCAGTCTGTTGAGTAGCGTTTGCGCAAGTGTATCAGAGTCTTTGGCAGCGGAAGAAGATACAGATTTTGAAGCGCCAGTAGCAGAAGACGCTGCTTTTTCTGGTGAAGAAACAAGGCGCATTATCCTGTAAGCAGCATCAAGGATCATAGGAAAAGTATCCTTTGATAGCCCTTCGGCGGTAGCATTTCCGGATTTGTTTGTTAGGGTCATCTGCTCCATTAGGTTGTCTATTACAAGTTTAGCGTTCTTATCAGCCCTTATCATCTTCGAAAGCTCTTTACCTCTTCGATCCTTGGAGTAGAGCGTCACAGCCGCGGGGCTGGTGCCCAATACCTGTGAAATGTCCTTTTGGGAGTACCCTCGACCCATAAGTTCTTTTGCAAGAACTGCCCTGACTCCGCTCAATACATTGTCAATTCCCAGGGTTTGAGGCAAAGGCTTGGATCTAGTTCAGCCTGCAGATCTCGACTGGTTTAATCTTTCTCTGCTTCCATTGCTTTTAACCGAAAGTTGACATTGTTCGACGCGCAATTGCGAATTGACACTGTAAACGATAAATATGCCATATGTCATATTTCATTGGGGAGAGGCGGTTTCCTTTGGTTTCACGCGACTTCGCCAACCGGTGGATGAGGCTCAAGAAGAAGGAGAAAAGCGATTCCGAAGCAAAAGAGCCCAAAATTATCGAACCAAAAAAATGATTACCCCTTCAGATAGACGCTTCAGGTGCCATTTAGATTGATCAACTTCGCACAGGTGTTAATCCTTGGTGCGATAGCCGGGTTTACTATTTTCCTTGGATTGCCGCTAGCAACCCTCCAAAGCGCCAGCCCGAGAAAGAAGGGTTTCCTCAATGCTGTCGCAATGGGAATTTTGGTGTTTCTGATAATAGACGTGTTCGGCCATGCTTGGGACACAGCCAGCAATGCTGCTTTTACTGCGTACACCACAAGAACTACAGTAACTGGAGCCACTCTCGATCTTGTTGCTCTTTTCGGCGGAATCGCGATTGGGCTCCTCGGCCTCACTTTTTACGAGAAAAGGTACATGAGGACTCGTTACCAGGTTCAAGATCGAAGCATCGCTGAAGTTAGCGCCTCGGTTACTGCCCCCGTCGTCGTCGCCACTACTTCCAGTACCACTGGCGCTGATTTGGCAAAACAACAACAGGCTGTTTCAATTGTGGCCGAGCGAGAAGCTACTGCTTACAAACTATCGATGATGATTGCGATTGGAATAGGAGCTCATAATTTTAGCGAGGGTCTTGCAATCGGTCAATCTTTCTCATCTGGGGCGATCGGGCTTGCCCTAATTCTTATAATTGGTTTCGGTTCTCACAACGCCACTGAGGGATTCGGGATAGCTGGTCCCTTGACTGGTCTTGCGACCAGGCCGAGCTCTCGCTTTCTCGCCACGGTCGGTCTTGTCGGCGGAGGCCCAACTTTTCTCGGCACTCTCACGGGAAGCTTGATCGGAGTATCCGACTTTACCTACATCCTCTTCCTGAGCATCGCCGGAGGCGCGCTTGTTTACGTGACGCTATTGATGTATAACTCTGGCAGGAGACAGACTACCAACGACGTTCTGATGGTTGGAATATTCGTCGGACTGTGCGCAGGGTTTGTTACAGATCTGATAGTTACACTTGGCGGCGCTTGACACCGAAACAGCGGCTATCATCTCGCAATTGCATCTGGGACTTCAAATTTCCACTCGACGTTTCATACACCGAGGATAATTCTGCTGTGGAATCTGGTTCTGCTAGTGTCTAGCCTAGTAACTGCGTTATGAGCCTTAACTGTGCTCCCGCGCCCACGGTTGTTCCATATGTCACAACTATCTTGCCGTTAAGCTCCACGCTGACCTGGAGATCTGTAGGGTGGTCAGACACGTCTACAACAGCAATACCAGTAGAGTTCGCATTCGCATTCCCCGAGAAACCGTTTGTTCCATTTACGACTATGGACATCGCCGGAGAAAGTCCTACAACCGTTACGAAGGAACTAGAGTAAGCAGTAAAGTTCTTCCAAGTGGTACTGAGCGTCATATTGTTGACATTGTCGAACTGGTAAAAGTTCAATGCGATCCCGCTTTGGCTCAAGTCAACCGGCATCTTTGTACTCGAGTACTCAAGCGTGTTATCCACCCATACCTCGAAATATGAGTGACGATCAGTCGCTATAGTAAGTTTGTGATTTGGGGAGAAGGTTGGGAAGAATGGAACACTCGCGTTCAGGTTCTTTGACAAGCTCGGTTGGTACTGCCCATTCAAGAACGACGCAGTGCTGATTCCAACGTAGATACCAGTCTTGGCTTGCGATAAGCTCACTGCAACTGAGTTTGGTCCAGCATCAAGTGCCCAAATTCCAGTTATCGAGGGCCCCGTGCCTTCAAAAGAACATCCTGTTGAGCTGGTGTTTAAAACACAGGAAGAGAAATCGTATTTTGGCATAGCGAGGTAAATCGAAAATACATCGGCTGTGCTCGGAACGCCGTATAGTGCAGCGCTGAGCTCAGAGACATTTTCTTCCCCTGTTATTACACCGTTTACGACTCTCTTGTCGCCGTTCCACTCCCAATACGGGCCACACACTTTGAGGGGATTGCCGGGACTGGAACAAGCTTGATCAGTCATTGTGAATCCAGAGCTATTCGCAGACAACCAAGCAGCGCCTGGCTCAAAGTCTCCCTGCACGACCCACGGGTTGCCATTATCGGTATAGTTGAAGGTGTAACACTGAACACTGCCACAATCTCCTCCGAGACCGTCGCTCCGGAAAAATGTCTGGGTGACGTTGGTTGTGAGACTAGAATTGAGGACCGGCCTGGGCGTTGACTGCAAAAGCTGCAGCGCATATGATGTTGGGGTGTTGGTTGTGGATGTTGTTGATGAAGATGATGAAGATGAAGAAGCAGATGTACTTGAATAGGAAGTGGTAGTCGTTGAAGATGTAGATGTGATAATCGGAGACGTTGAAAAGGTCGTGGAAGTACTAGAAGAGGTGGTGTTACTCGTAGAGCTCGTCTTGTTTAACCCCGGCACGAAATAAAACAATGCAACTGCTGCGCCTATCAGAATGATGATCACGATTGCCACAACAGCAAATACAGTCCCTGTAGATACCATCCAGAGAACACTGGTTGTTTCTGCTTCCCGCATCAGTAATTTAATTGGTAAGGAAGAAATTTAGTGAAGTACTCGTAAAGATTTTTTCATCATGGATGATTCTTTCGGATAGGTAAATCGCGTTGAGTGTTACAAGTCTGGAATATAGCTACTTTTTTGGCGCGCTTGTTTCCAAGCTCTGGCCCTATCGCGAAACGCTTCGATGTCTTCCTCTGTGTGGGGACAGTGCTTGTAGTGGATTATGATTTCGCGAAGGCCTCTTCTATTGGAGTTGGTGCACCCGGAACCAAGGCATCTAGCTGAGTTCGGACTTCAGCCAAAGGTTGCCATATGTCTGCAGGAATTTTTAGTGGCACGCTGCCTTTGTTTGATTTCATGTATGAGTTTTCACCATCCGCACAGTAATTTTTAAGCTGTTAGCTTGAATTATTCCGGCACTCCGAATCAGATTAAACCCATACGTATACTTTCCCCGCGTCCGCCGCATGAATATTGTGTTGTTCGCCCCACCCTTCAAAGGAAGGAGTCATGATGTTGAAAGCTGAGTTCATGTCAGCTTTCGAGTTTTTTCTCTGCTCATGAAGTACTGGACTGCATCCTCACGGAATCGGCCGATGCGGCTGAGCGAACAGCCAACCAATCGAACTGCCTCCATTTTCCTTTCTTCTCTTTCTTGGTTTGTTCTTCCTCTTCTCTTCGCGCAAGTTCTTCGTTGATTGCCCTGATTTTCTTTCTGAGCTTCTCGATTTCATTCGTCGTATCCTTTTCTGGCTATTTGGTCTTTTCCAGGCCTTGTTGATTGTGACCCAAGTTTGTTGTACACCCTCTGTCTCAGGAATGGAATGCAAGCTTAGGATCACGCTTAATGCGTGGGATTTTCTTATCTTGATTTTTTCTGATTGATTTTCGCCGAGAAGGCCCAGATTGGGCAGCAGAGGTGATTCCACCAAAAAATGCTTCGGCTCAATCGTCAGTTCAGGTCGATTTATCCGTTACCAAATTTTGCGGGTTATGTTACATCATCGTTCCAATTCAATTAGAACAACCCGCTACTCTATTTTTGAACTATGATGCAGACCCTTTGCATTCCGCACATGAGACAAGAATCTCGCTCAAGCAATCCATCAGCGTAATCCTCGACTTTTTCGAGTCGCCAAGTGTGGCTTTCTGAAAGCTTGCTCAGCCCTTCAGAAGTCCAGTCTATTTCAGATGGGGCTATACATTTTCCTTCTGTTCTGCTCATTTGCTTTAGCAGCCATTATTGGTGATACTCTTTTTTCAACTATGTAGAATAGTAACTCGGTAGCAATAGTTCCGTGCCCGTTTTTAAGTGAGCGATGAGAATGAATCTACTTGGACAAGGAGCTGATCTCATGTTCCAGAACGCAGTTATAGAATGTAAGAGTACAAAATAGAATTCCTTTGGGAGGCAGTCTACTGTCGCTCAATTGTGTCTTTTATTGCCTGCATCTTTCCCGATTTTTAGCGTGCTTCATTTTTCCAAACGCATCTGCGGGCCCACGATTTTCCTTGAAGGAGAAATGATTACGAATAGCCAAAGGCGCCAGCAACTGCGCCTACTAGATTTTTTTGATGAATACGCCGAACAACACCAGCCCAATATCTCCTCTATTGTTACTAAGGGCCACAGATAAATTTCCCCCATGTGACAGTATGCTTGGAATGCCACTCCAGCTACCCCTCGAACTTTGGATTCAAAAATGGGTTGAAAGTGACGCTCTTTCATCTGCCTCTCCAGAGGAAGCGAGGCGAGCACTGTGGGAGCTTGATCAAACAGTCGATGAGGCTATGGAGAATTGAATCGGAGAAACTCCTGAGCTCCCGTCCAGATCGGGTAGAATGCCGGGCAGGTAATACATAAGGTGAATGGAAAGAATACGTGCAACGCTATTAGAAATAAGGACGATCACTTTTTCAGGCGTTCCGGTGCATCCTATGGCGACACGGTTTACCACTTTAGCTCATTATTTTCAAAAGTAAGACTTTTTGTTACAGAGATGAGATCTGGAAAATAGATTCTTTAACGTACAAATTCATACGGTCATTTCTTCGCTCTAATGTAAATAGAGTAACAAACAAGATTAGTGCAGCTGTCTAGTTTATGGTGAAGAATAGAAGTCGTACAGAGATAATATATGACATAGTTGCGCATGCAGACCCATCAGCAAGAAAGACACATTTAATGTACGGAGCAAACCTGTCGTTTGGAATGCTCGATCTCTATTTGGACCATGTAATGGCGGTTGGACTCTTGGAAGAAATAAAGGAAGAAGGAGGAAGAGTTTTTTCTACGACTGAGAAAGGAAAGCGCTTCATAGCAGTTTTCGAAGAAATGAAGAGTTTGTTTGATCCTGTCAAAATCCGGGAAACAAGAGATATGGGCGAAAGATCTTCAGAAATCGCATCCGTTTCAAGCCTTGGATAATATTGAGGCTTTTCTGATATTCTAAGGCGCATTCTTGCAAGAAAATCGCCAGCCAGCCAATAATTTTGGATACCTTGGAATCTCAGACCACTTGTTGTTACTACCTGGCCCAGGAGATACGCAAGCCGGTTATGTTCCTGATTGCGGAGAAGTTACCGAGGCACGTTAGCTGTGATCTCACTGATGCAGAAGTTTCGCCAGCTTGTATGAAACACAGCCGTTTTTATTTCAGTTCACAATAACTGTGTGATCTGCGCGGTTTTGAACTCTCTTTGAAGTCCATTCGTCGCTGGGCGTCTGGGAAGGGCTCTGTGTCAAAGCGATGCTGAACTTGCCGCTCTGCAGCGGCTGAAAAGTTAGTTGCTTTACTTGCCTCCCGTCCGAGAGTTGTAAAATTCTCTGATCAACAAGTGTAAATTCGGCGTTGTTGTATGAGGCTGACCAACCGCTGCCTTCCGGAGACTCGAGTTCGAACATCATGCCACGATCAACCGAAATGACGTGTTCGCGGGAAGATGCGTAGCCCTTACCTTCAAACAAGCTCTGCTCCGACTGCACTTTTTTGATGATATCAACTCTAGTAATGATTCCGGACAGCCTTCCCTCATCATCTACAACAAATACCCTGCCAATTTGACTGGCATTCACGAGCTGGACCGCTTTCATGGCCGTTTCTGTTTCCGGGATCGTCACGACCTCCTCCTTTGGTATCATAATAGTTCGCGCCGTGGTTGTTTCCGGGGCTGCTTTTTTCGCAGCGTGCTTTACTTCCTTCGCCATCACGTATCCAATGAATTCAGAACCCGAGACGATTGGAAAGCCTTCGT
>JBOGRL010000134.1:0-1691 GCA_050749505.1 Nitrososphaerales archaeon | reverse complement strand
GAGGAGGCGGATATGGAGATCCGTTGGCGCGAGACCCAAAGAAAGTCCTCTCCGATGTCATTAGTGATTACGTTAGTCTCAACGCTGCGAGAGAAATCTACGGAGTTATCATCGACGAATCGAACTGGCGAATTGATGAAGAGGCAACAAAAAAACAGAGAGCAAAACTGAAGAGTTCAAGAATTTTCTGTCGCGCGATTCGAACGAGTGAACAATTCATCGGAAGGCGCAGATGTGCTCATGTCAATTCTCACGTTCTGGAAAGGCTGGATATTTCTAGAGATGAGCCAATAGAACTCGTGGGAAATACTTTCGCCCCTCTGCGGGTCTGGCCAGTCCCCGATTATGAGTCAGAATCTGACATTGGCATAGATGAAGTTTCGATGCGCATTATTAAAGTAAAGGAGGGCGACCTTTTGTGCCTGAGAGATCCAAACCAACTGATCAAAGTGGTCCAGGGGGGTTCTTAGCTATGTCAAAATACAGAATAGGCGTCGACGTTGGAGGCACCTTTACTGACGCCCTAATGATCGATGACAGTAATGGAGAGGTTTTTACGTGGAAAGTCCCGTCAACTCCCCAGGATCCGTCAATCGGTGTCATGAACAGCATACCAAAAAAAGGAGTTGGAATCCTGTCCAATACCCAGACCTTCGTTCACGGGACTACTATTGCAGAAAATGCTCTGATTCAACGGCGGGGTCCAAGGGTCGGAATCATAGCCACAAAAGGCCAAAGAGATAGGATAGAGATTCAACGATGCAACTTGCTATGGTCATTCGATTTCTACTATAGAAAACCCGAGCCTCTTGTCCCAAGAACACTTCGTAAAGAGGTCAATGAAAGGACGAGTTCCGACGGAACTGTGTTGACCTCAGTCGACAGGGTTGGACTGATAAGGGTAGCAAAGGAGTTGGTCGATGCCCGTGTAGATGCGATAAGCATTCTATTCTTAAATTCATACGCAAACTCACATAACGAAGAAGCTGCAGGTAATATCATTCGGAACGAGTTTCCAAATGTTCACGTAGTAACTTCTTCTGAAGTTCTTCCGGAAATTCTCGAATACGAAAGGTTCTCCGCGACTGTTCTGTCAGCTTATTTGAGGCCTATACTGGAAGCATACGTCGACAAGATGCGAGTTTGTCTCCACGAATATGGGTTCCGCGGAGATCTTATGATCATGCAGGCGAACGGAGGCTTGATGACATCTGAAACAGCGAAGAAAAGGAGCTGTCTGCTCATCGAATCGGGAGTTGCTGGCGGCGTTGTTGGAACGCTGGAGGTGTGTAGTCGAATCGGCTACAAGGACATCATCACGTTTGATATGGGTGGTACTACAGCCAAGGCTTGCTTGATACGCGGTGGTGAGCCGAGCATAAATGTCGAAAATCTGAAGGAAGGTTATCCGTTGAATTTTCCTATGATAGACATAGTCTCGATCGGAGCTGGCGGGGGGAGCTTAGCCTGGGTAGATGAGCAGGGCGGCCTGCATGTAGGCCCGCAGAGCGCTGGGGCGCAGCCAGGCCCGGCCTGCTACGGAAATGGGGGCACAGAGCCAACAGTTACGGATGCGCATGTTGTGCTGGGTACTATAGATCATGGGAAGTTCTTAGGCGGTGACATGAAGATTTACCCCGAATTAGCAAGGCAAGCGGTAATGAAAATTGCAAAACAATATGACTCAAATC
>JBOGRL010000133.1:0-6921 GCA_050749505.1 Nitrososphaerales archaeon | reverse complement strand
GGTTCAGGTACAACTACGACAACTCATTTCATGAGCACCTCAAGCTCTAGTGGATCTGCAACAACATCGCAATCCGGTACTGGAAGTTCGCACGTAACCACTACAACATCTTTGACTGGACAAAGTAGTAGCACTCAAACTACTTCCACAACAAGCACCTCTAGCAATATAGGGACAATAGAACTCATCGCAGGTATAGTCATAGTCATAATCATCATCGGCGGCATTGCAGCTTACATGATGAGAAGAAAAAGACCTTAAGCTACTTGGAAAAGAGTTTGGCAGAAGATAGCGCTTTGAGAGAGCCCAGGACGAGGTATCCCTCACACTTCTCTCCTCAAGGTTTCCATTCAGTTAGAGGCCGAGCTGTGAATCCTCCCAGCGCAGAAACGGCCCTCCAACGGCTGGATTTCGAACTTTCGTAATCCAACAACCTTCGGATTGTTCTCATTCAGCCCTAAAAGAATAAATTGCCAAATACCGACTTGAGAATCTCAAGGACTAACATTTCCTTGAATGAATTCCTAAATCCAGAGGGATTAGTACCCACGCAGGGCCGCTATTCGCAGATTGTCAGAGCTACAGGAAGGTCAATATTGTTCATCTCGGGTCAGGTATCACGGGATGGCAGTGGAAATATTGTTGGGAAGGGCGACTTTGCAGCTCAGGCTGAGCAGATTTTCACGAATCTTTCAATGGCGCTCAGATCGCAGAGGGCGTCTTTCACGGATGTAACAAAGATAACCACTTATGTGATTGATATGAGATTCAGGGATGAATTGCGAAAGGTCGTCTCAAAATACTTTCAGACAACCCATCCTGCTTCAACTCTGGTCGAGGTCAGCCATCTCGCCGACCCCGATTATATGCTTGAAATTGAAGCGATAGCAGTTGTGGAATAGTGCCTCGCGTATCCTCCTTGTTGTCCCAATCAGAAAAGCGTTCTGCAAGGTCGATAGCGCCAGAAAAGGATGCGCAAAGTAGCTCAAAAGGAGAGACCGGGCAAAAAGAGCGAACCGCCGCGACTTTGACAAAGACTAGGTTGTCTCTGGACTCGCAACCACGCTGTGTTCATGATATTCTCAGTAGTCTCCTGCAATTGTCCCCCAATATCCTTCGTTTTTCTTCGTCTGGAATCAGCATTGCCCTGACTCCAGCCAAGTTCTCTCGAATATACGATTCACCTTGTTCTGGGCCAAACGGATAATCGGTGCCGTAGACAATTCTTTCAGGACCGAAAAAAGAGTAACCGCACATGAATGCAGCGAACTGGCCGTCAATTGCGGTATCACTGTAAATTTGGCCCCAATATTCCGAGATGCTTTGCCGTTTGCATGAAGGATTGGGAAAGCTGGTATAATGTTCGATTCTTCCATTGAAATACGGTAACATTCCACCCAGATGGTGCGTGACTATTTTCAACGACGGAAATTTGTCGAGTACGCCGCCGAATATCAGCCGCCAGACAGCCTGAGTCGTATCAAACGGCCATCCAAAAATCATCATCATCTTGTCATCGACAAGAGGATAAGATCCCCAGCGGGTAGGGTGTAGAAATATTGGAATGTCATATTTGCAAGCGCGCTCGTATATGGGGTAGTATTCTTTGGAGTCTAGCCCTTTGCCGGATTCATTTGTAGCAAGGACAGCGCCTCTAAACCCGAGGTCTTCAATGGCTCGTTTCAATTCTTGAACTGCCTTTTCGACGTCCAAAAGGGACAACGCCGCAAGCCCAACGAATTTATCTGGCCGCTTGTTGCAGAATTCTGCAATTGAATCGTTCGTCATTTTGCAAATGTCCTCGGCATCTTTTACTGACAAACCCTTGAAAGCAGAGGTGTTCAAACTTAAAACTTGCATGTCAACTGCGTATTTTTTCATGAGTTTCAAGCGACCCTCCACCTCGGCATTATCTGGCGGTACGTTCCACCTGATTCCAGCGTCTGTGCTGCTAGCAATTCGCTTGGCGACTGATGGCACAATCAAGTGCGACGAAAAATCAATTATCATTGATGATGTCACGAATGCGCTAAATTTCTTGTTTATAAAAATTTCAATATCGGTGACTGATGGATTTCATCCATGAAAATCGGGCGTTTGATTGTATTTCATTGACGTCGTTTTCTTCGCTCTTGCTTTTGAGCCTTGTGCTGTTCATTCTGCCCTCAAGAACGATGGATCTAATATGTCATGTTGGAACGTTTGATCATTCTAAGATATTTGAAACTCCTCAACAATTTAGGATGTCTGCATATTTCAAATACATATCCGTAAGGCTAACTTTCAAGGCTATTAGTGGAATGGGAACGCGATGTCACTTAGACCCTCGCCATCGCTCGGCTATGCGGGAGGAAAGTTCCTTTTGCTGACCTTGTTAATCGGAGGATAACTGACTTCTTTGAATTTCCTGGTCGCATCAATTCCCATAAGGAATGAAAATTCCTAGTACTCAGAAAGGGGTCATGTACTGATTTTAACGTCCTCGGTCCAATAACTACATCCCTGCCGGGCATGACAGTAGTGTGGATTCTCCACATAACATCATCCCAATCTTGGATGTCTGCGTCGGCATCGACAACCACCAGCGGATACCGCGTAATGAACCGACCCCATCGCGTTCATTATATCTCGGATTTCTCCGGGACTCAGGTTCAGTTGCGACGATACAAATCTGTCTTGCCCCTGTGTCTGGAACATGCACTTTCGTCATATTCAAGCCCATTTCCTTAAGCTTAGCGTGTAGCGATCCAGACCTCATCAGTTCGTGGGGTAGTCCTGGACCATACCGCAGATCAAGCCATATGATACTGGCTCCGTCCGATGCGTGACGCAATTGACCTGAAACAGAAAAGTGTCATCGCTTTCTCCATAAAATCCGTGCGATTCTCTTACCAGATAGGATCTCGGCTTCCAGAATTATCTCGGCATTAGCAGGTACTGGCAAAGCATTAGTCTCGCGCTCTATGAGTTCCAGAGGCTCCTTTCGCCAACCTCCCACGACAGCGAATTCCCGTCATGAATGTCCCGCGAATTCTTGTGCCTGATGCAAATGTGATAAGATGATCCACGCCGAAGGCCACAGCCAATGCGATATTAGCCGCAAGACGCTCGTTTATTTTGATATGCTCATATGTTCTAAACATGGTCTGGGGCGATACCGAGCAAATTCTTTCCCTTGATCATCATTCGATATTCCCATTTTCAGCGGGTCAGTAAGAGGATGTCTTGTAATGCATCCCACCGTTGTGCCTAGAAAACTTGCCGCCGTCAAGCTCATGCCAGAGCGGTGTTGGTATTTCGTCGAGATTAACCGCTTCTCCAAATTTCTTTCTTCTTTGCAAGGGCCATTGCCTACTGATCTGGAAGAGATTGGATGTTCTAGGCACATGATGTCGGTGACCAATCTGCGACCGCTGTACCACTGATGTTCTCAAATATTAATGCAAGGCCACTAATCATTAGGGAAAGTGACGAAATCGCGCCAAGTTCATGCTTCAAATCGACCTCTGCGCTAATCCTTCGAAGTAAACCAGCTTCATCGAGTGTATCCAAATAACTTCTAAGATCTTTACGTGGCACGACTGCTACGGGCAATTCGCCTCATAAATATGTTGGGCAGTTTCCAATTCCTGACGCGATTGAATTTGATCTCGATCCGTTACCTCGGCACGGAGACAAATCATTGAAGCACTTCGCACTACCCTGAGACTTTGGATATGCCTTTCCAAAGCTCACGGTCATAGCCAAAGTTAGACTTTTCTAAATTCATGAGATTTGGTCTAGCATCTTCGGCCAAGCATCTGAAATGAACTTCGACCACAGAATACTAGAAAAATTTCTTCCCTTTCCTCCTATTGGAGGAACCGCCTTATTGTGGAATCGGTGCGGAGACTCTGATTTCCGACTTTTTCCAGCATTCCATTATCTGCGTAGACGTAGTTACTATTCCAAAACACCTGTCGATGTTCTGCAGCGCTGCATTGTGAGCTTCTTCGCCGCCATTGTTCGTCGCCGTGCAGTCGCTTGTAAACACGACGTAGAAATCTCTGAAAAATGCATCTCTCGCTGTGGATTCCACGCAGACGTTCGTGCTCACGCCGGTCATGATCAGTGATTTGATGCCTCTTGCTCTAAGAGCTACTTCCAGGTCTGTGCCATAAAATGCGCTATATCTGTGCTTTGTTACGATCAAGTCTTCAGGTTTTGGTTTTACCTCATCGACAAATTCCGCTCCCCACGATCCGGCCCTCAACGCGGGCGTGGAAACGTAGATACCCCTCTGTCGTCTTGCCTTGTGTTCTAGCCAGACATCAGACAGATACCAATTCGGGTCGGTATTGTAGATACTTCTGGTGTAGATGGCCGGAACCCTAGAATTTCTTGCTTCGGTCAACAATCTAGCCAGTCGTGGTATCATATTCCGCGTCATCGATATATCAAAACCAACTGTTGCAAACGCCCCTGATTCTGAGCAGTAATCCTTTTGCATGTCAACGATAAGCAACGCCGCATTCTTTGGGTCAACTTTTTCTTCTAAGGTTCTGAGCATCACTGGTTTCAGCTGTTTTCTAGAATTAGTCGGAACTAATATAGTTTCTCGAAAGAAAGGTGCTGACTTTGCTTGTCCCATGCTGCAGGCCGGCAAGTCCATGAGTTAACCGTATGTGAACAAGAGAGATGCCATTAAACGGTATCATAACTCAATCTGCTTCGGAGAGCTGATTATCAGAGCAACTTGCATGGAAACAGTTGTAGCAGTGACAAGATGAATGATGCAGTAGTAGAGCTTCATGGCTCCCAGTGTGTAGCCTGGAATGAATTTTTAGGAGGTTCACTCATTTTGAGTCTGATCTCTCAATTCATAATTTACACAGAACAGCCACATGGATGTTCTATAAAATAACGGCAACTAGGCTACAATGGAGGGAACCATTACACAATGGAGGAAATCGTACGATACGTCTCTTGCCTAGGAAAATATTCTTCCTATGTAGTCGGCCGGCGTCTCAGCATGAAAGCTGCAATGCCAGCGATTATTACTATGACGATTACAATGCCTGCTATGAGTTCTATTGTTCCAATGTTAGACGTAGAGGTGGCAGTTGTTGACGTAGTTGTATTGCTGTGAGCAGAAGTTACGCTCGGACTGGATGTAGAAGTGGACATCGTGCTGGAAGTTATGCTCGTGCTGGAAGTAGTAGAAGTTACAACTGTACTTGTGGTGGATGAACTTGCTGGTTTCAACGCACCAAACATTGATGCATTCAGATAAGTAAATACAAAGTAATAGGATGGCCAGTCTATCCAGCGCGCATCGTTATACCCGAATGTCTTGTCAGGAAATGATAGCATTATCATCGGAAGATACTCTGCGTTGAGGCTCTGTATGTTATTAAGGTAGTGTATCTGCCCAGTGATGTTGGTCGGTGGTGTGTTGTTGATCGCACTCAGGTTACTCTGGTATTGAACATCTGCACTCTCTGGATATAGCCAGTGTGTTTGCCCATCAGCTGAAGGGGTAGCCTGCCAGCCGTAGCATCCCGGTATTCCAATAACATTGCACCCCTGCTGCGCATCAAGCCAAGGTGAGACATAAACTGGCCCGCCGCTCGTATAGATAACAAGGTTGTTTCGGATGTTGAATGCGTTCGAGGCATAGTCAGCACCCAGATTTTGCGTCGTCAGACTTTCAGTCTGGGAATTTATCCCAAGTTTCTGTAGAAAGCCAGCTACTTGCACAGCAACATCAGGATCGAAAGCTTTGTTAGAATCTGTGTAAATCGTAGTGGTCATTGCTGTTCCATTTGGGAACTTTAATGGTATGCTTGAACTGCCGCCACCTGTGAAACCTATTTGATGCAAAAGCGACACAGCCTTAGATAAGTTATAGGGATATTGTTGTTGGTTTGGATTATAGGATGCATATGTTGACGGCACTCCTCCTTGCGCATTGTTTGCAGTCATACCATAGCCGAACAGTGCTTGTTGTACAATAGCTGAACTGTTGATTGAATAAGCTAAGGCCTGTCTGAACTGTGTCATATTGTACGGGTACTCCGTAATATTGAATTGCAGGTCGGTTCCAAATTCCCCGCCCTTTGAATGGATATGAATGTTGGAATGTCCCTGCAACGCGGCGATGTTACCATATTCAAGCGGTCCCGCGAAGTCGGCCTGACCCGAGATAAGGAACGGAATCATCTGCGCTGCATTCTCGACGAATATTACATCAATCGCACATGCTGCTGGCTTTGGTCCTGGCCAGTATGGATTTGGAAGCATCAGTGCTGTGGTGGAACCTGAAGTGTAGTTTGAGACGTACCATGGACCATCAGCTACTCCGGTGCCAAACAAAGTATCAGCTGGTCCCTTTGATACGTCAGTAGGTGAAACTACCGGTGAATAGTAATAAGCCGATATTAGGTTGGGAAACTGTGCGCTTGAAACATTCAGGTTGAATGTAACAGTGTCACTATTTATTGCGCGCACGCCAGTGACTTCGGTGTGCAATCCGACGAAATCGTACTGCGAGTTTAGAGCGTATGATGGACTAGCCCAAGTGACTATATCCGAAGCTGCGACGGCGGTGCCGTTAGACCATGTAGCTCCTGGTCTTATGTGGAATGTCCACTGCGTGTAATTCGAATTCGAAGTAATCCAATTGGAGAGCGATTCGCTCCAGTCAAGACTGCCATTGGGCTCCAGCGGGAATGGAGTGAGACTGAGGTACTGCAAGCCTGCAATGTAAAAAGAAGAAGTGCCGGCAGCTGTGAGATAGTTGAAACCTTGCGGTATTGGCTCTGCCAC
Organism: Nitrososphaerales archaeon; assembly: GCA_050749505.1. Taxonomy (GTDB): domain Archaea; phylum Thermoproteota; class Nitrososphaeria; order Nitrososphaerales; family CADDZS01; genus DATLTL01. Next base: position 114 of record JBOGRL010000133.1, on the reverse strand, counting down.
GAAAGTTATTGTCTTACTTGCCGGACAACTTGCTGCAGCGCTAAAAATTGGTGCCGGCTTTGCTATACTGTAAGCCGATGCTAGCGAAAAGATGACTAACAATAACAGCACTAC
>JBOGRL010000132.1:0-3131 GCA_050749505.1 Nitrososphaerales archaeon | reverse complement strand
ATTGATGACCATGCAACAGGGGTAACGGGGATCCTAGAAAAGAGGTCACCGTAAGATCCAGATGAAAAGATCTTCTGAAAAGTAGGAAGATATCCCTTTGACATCCAAGGCATCATTAGGCTAAGCGGGGCAGAGTCTAGACCTATTACTAGAACGCGATGCTTCAACGCTTAATTTCATTCCTTTTTTTGATATCATTCCTCGTTCTGCGCGAGTTCATTTCTTCCTTCGGAACTCAACTGGTGTGTTTAGTCCAGAGTTGACATTCAGTAGTAGGGCGGAAATCGAACCGAGAATATTGGTCAGCTGATTTGAAGTGACGGAGTTATTGTCTCGCACATTCTTCAAATCCACTTGGCCCTTCTTAGGAAACCCGCTCCAATAAGAGAGACTACGACCAACCCACCTACAATAGCAATGTTTTCCACTGAGAATGGATTCGCGCCACCACCGTACACTGTTATCTCCATTGGAACAGAGGAGTGATAGCTTTTACCACTCGAATCCGTAAATGTGGCATTGAAATATATTGAATAGTTGCCAGGAGACAGATGTAGAGGCACATTGAGTCCAATGACCTGCGTCACTTGACTCCCCGGGCCAATTGTGCCCAACCCGAAATATTTCGATGATACAAGGTCATTTGCTCCGGTCACCTGTATTATCACGTCATCCGCCGCGGTCGACCCAGAGTTCTTGAAGAACAGAGTTATCGAACCCGACGTCCCAGGAGACACAATTGGAGGGTTGAGTGCGGTATTCGTTAACGCAACTGAGGGCGGAGGAGTTGGCGAAACGGCTACACTAAAATTGCTGAGAAAATCATAGACTCTTCCGTTAACATCCTTGTAGTTTAGACTGACGCCTAGATTATAAGCTCCCGGTTGCGTGTTATTCGCGACTGTGATATAGAACGAAGCTTTCGCGCTACTCCCGCCTGATATTATGCCAAGGTAGTTGGACGAATTCCCTGAAAGAAACTGATTTCCGATCAAAGTTAAGGCCACGCCATAAGCGCTATCTCCTCCGACGTTATTGACATTCAAGCCGAGAACGGTAGATAGGCCGGGCGTCAATGGAGATGTCGAAAGAACCAACCCACCTACCTGCAAATCAGGAGTAGAGGTTAATCCAACATTGAATGTTCCGTTCGAATTAAACAAGGTGCCCCGATTGTTTTCAAAAGACGTTGCGAACGATACTGCGATAGCTCCGGTTTGAGCAGAAGCAGCAGAAATCATATGGTAAATTATGCTAGTGTTTTGCCCCGGTTGAAGGACTCCCAAAGACGTTTGCCCCGTACTACCAATCAGACTGATTGCAGTACTGGTACTCGATATGGTAATGGTTGAACCATATGCCGTTTGAGTCCCAGTATTATTGATGTTAATATTTACGTCAAAATCAGTTCCCGGTGCGACAATCGGAGGATTAAACGCAACACCCGCTATCACCAAGTTCGGCCTAGAAGGGACACCGGTAACAGGTACTGTTAAACTCCCTGTCGTAGTTTGAGGAATGCCAGTGAAATTTGAAAAAGTGATAGCGTAGGGGATCTGATAGTTAGCTACCGACGCTGATGCTTGAGCTACGAAAGTAACATTGAATGATTGATAAGTATAACCGCCTATCTGGCCCAACGGCACAGTCGAACCCGATCCGCTTATGCCTATGCCAGGAGGGGTCGAAGCGTTAAATGCGATGAGCGTATTGTACGCAGCAGATGAACTAGAACTGTGCACAGTCATGTCAGCGACAAAAGTTGATCCTGGTGAGATAACACTGGGTGAAAACGAAACTCCACTGATGGATAATACGGGCTGAGGCGGCCTTGTTAAACTAAAATTGAGATAAAGATTCTCAGTCCCCAAGTAAACTGTCTGATTCTCTGTTTTATATCCTGAGCTGACTACAACGGTGTAGCTCGTATCATTTGCCAAGTCTCCGCTGGAATAAAACCCGTTTTGAACCGTTCCTTCATACTGTAACGAGCCCGGTTGTTGCCATATTTTCACTTGGACTCCGTTGTACCAGTACCCGTTTTGATCAATAACCTCAACGACTATGATTGTTGAGGCTCCAGTTGCTGTGATGGTTGCTGCACTGGCATTATGTGTATTGATACCACGTAAACCGATAAATCCAACATTAGCTACCACCAAGGTCGAAACGAAACAGACTAGGAAGAATGTCGATAGTTTCATTAGAAAAACACCGAACCTCTTCGGGCTATTTAGAGATTTATTCTGGAATACCGTTCTTGGTAATTCTTATTGCAAAGGCTTGTACAACAAACTATCCGAGTTACAAATTCTTATTCTTACTCACGGAAAATCTTCTCTAAAATTTGGGAAAGCGGATCATCGAAATTCAACTTCCTTGCTTTTCCAAATTAGGGTAAATTCCGCAATTGCCTACAACCTCTAAACGATTGCCAGTGAAGGAGATTTCACATAGGAAGGGACACATTGGCGACGGTGATTTTACAGCGATATTTGTTGTTGTTACCGCTAAGAAGTAATCAAAGTCTTATATCTTCGGTTTCAAGTTGTTTGTTCCGTTTTGGTTTCATCAAGAAAGAAAGTGCTCTTCATAGGAATTGATGGAGCTCCATTCGATCTTGTGATGAAATGGGCAAAAAGAGGCGAGCTTCCCAATATCGATAAACTTCTGACGGGTGGGGCTTATGGTGTACTCAAATCACAACTGGATGTAACGCCGCCTGCGTGGTCATCGATTTACACTGGGAAGAACGCGGGCAAACATGGCATCTTTGATTTTATGCATAACAAGCTTGGCACATATAATTTTGTACCATCAAATTCTACAATGCGAAATTCAAAGGATGTCTGGCAGATCTTAAGTGATCACGGTCTGAAAGTATGTGTGCTCAACGCTCCTCTTACTTTTCCGGTTCGCCCAGTAAATGGATACTTGGTCTCTGGTTTTTTGACCCCAGGAGAAGGTGTAAGCTACACATATCCGAAGTCCCTAAAGGATGAGCTGAAAGCAGCAGTCCCGGGCTTTCATCCAAGTTCAGCAAACGAACTGCAACTAAACTTGAATAAAGATGCTTACGTGAAAACTATCGAAGAGGAGCTTGAAAATATACGGAAGGCATCACTCTACCT
>JBOGRL010000131.1:0-6426 GCA_050749505.1 Nitrososphaerales archaeon | reverse complement strand
GAAGAAGGTTGCTTCATCGACCGTTTTCGCCCCGGGAGTTATCGGCATCGCATCGCATCGCATTTTTGTTGCCAAGTTCGCACTCACAATGGACAATGCTGTAAATCAGTGCAGAATACGGTCAAAGCCTTTCGATTGAAAGCATCCACGAAATACAACAGAATGCCCTTTTGATCAGCACTCCCTTCAGGGCTCTAGAACCTCAATACTTTCAAACCCTTCTTCAACTGTAGGAATCTCAAGGATTCTATTGTACATCTTCACAGCCCGATCTGGAACATATTCCTTCGTTTCTCGTAGGGCGTTTCTTCTCAACGCAAGTTCAAGTGGACAGTCGAGATAAATCGCGTGAATAGGGATTCCGAATAATTTTGAGGCCTCTATGTACCTGATTCTAGACTTTCTGGTCGAATTTGTATTATCAATCACAAGACTTTCTCCTTTCTCTAAACACTTCAAGATCTCAATATTCTCGTTTCTCCTGCTCCGAAGGTTGTCCAAGTTGATCCTTGTGTAATTTGAAAATCTCTTTTTCGCCAGAGTGGACTTCCCGCTTCCGGGAATACCCACCAGAACGACTATTTCCGTTGAAGTGGTCGTCATTGTCGCGATTTGTTAAGATCTCCGCGTCTGCGTCTACATCTTCAGGGCATCTTTGAGGCTCTTGTATCTGTTTCGTATCGTTACCTCAGTCACACCAGCCGCCTGCGCATAATCCTTCTGCGTTTTGGCTTCATTTTCCATGACACTTGCGACGTACAACGCCGCCGCGGCTAGCCCCATCGGGTCTTTTCCAGCAGAGCTTCCAGTCTCCTGGGCTTTCTTCAAGATTTCAAGCGCCCTTCTCCTTGTCTTTTCACTGGCGCCCGCCTTGCTTCCAATCCTCGAGACATACTTCGCGGGGTCTCTCACGGGCATTCTAAGGTCCATTTCCTTGAGTATCAACCTGTAGCTCTGCGCGAGGTCGTTTTTCTTTACTCCGCTCACCGTCGCCAGATCCTTGAGCGTCCTTGGGGTTTCTGTGTCTCTCAACGCCGCATAGAGCGACGCCGTGATCATCGCGGTGATTGACCGCCCCTTGATCAGGTGCTTTTCCAGCGCCTTTCTGTAGATGTAGGCCGCCTTTTCTATGACTGCCGCCCCCACGTTGATCTTTTCAGCGAGCCGGTCAAGTTCGCTGAACGCCTGCCTCAAGTTACGGTCTGCAGAGCTATGCACCTTGCTCCTTCGGTCCCAGGTTCGTAATCTCTCAAACGCGTTCTTCATCGAAGATTGAAGTGCGTTCCCCGAGGCGTCGGTTTGCTCCAAACCAATCATCGTAGACAGACCCATATCGTGTATGGCGAGGCTTGACGGCGATCCCGTTCTGCTCCTATCCTCCTCGCCCTGCTCTTTTGCAAAGTTTCTCCACTCTGGTCCGACCTCCGCTATCTTGTCTGTACTCACAAATCCGCAGTTTGTGCAAACCTGCTCGCCACTCGACATATCCAATACCATTGAACCCTTACCGCATCTTGGGCAGCGGATTGTCGGCCGCTGCTGGAAAATCGACACGTTCTTTCTATTTTCAATACTCGTTGCAAATTCACTCTCCGGAAAGAGTAATTAGGGCACAACAAGAGATATAAACCTTGTGTTTAAACTGCCACGCCAATACGATTGCCTCAGGCCAGGCTCAAAACTGCATTGCAAAGGAACTCCCCATCTGCAAAGCCCCTGAAGACCTACGATGACTCCACCAGAGCGATCTTCCAGAACTCGCAATCTTAAGGCAGCCGCCCTCAGCCCGATCGAATTAGCAAACCGGATGTACAATTCTTACTTGCTTTTTCTCTGTTCTTGCCTTTCTATCCTTTCAGCAAAAAGTTTCTCATCTAAATCAGGGTGGAATGTTTTCTTCGCCGGCAATACTCAAGATCCAACCAAGCCAAATCAAGAATTTTAATCGCCTAAACGGAGTGAGCCCGCTTTTCTTCGGGAGGAAAACTATCTGCTTTTTTTGATGCATTGTTAGTTTTATTTGCCTAGGAGTCTGTTCCTCAAAAGCCACTCGCATTCATCCAAGTTTATTTTAGCTTTGAAAGCGGCGTCGGCATCTTTGGCTCAAGCAGGTCGTTGTCGTGGAACGGCTCCAGCTTTCCATCGACCTCGATAAAGTGCTTGTCGTACCTCGGAGTTACTTCCATCCCCGAGGTCGCTCTCCTGATTACTTCTTGTTTGGTGACTGGGAGCGACATGTCGTTGTAGTCAAAAACCTTGATCCTCGGGTCTGTGAAATCAAACACAGAGCCCATGATGTATGAGCAGTCCAGTTTCTTTAGGGCGGCTGTCCTGTGATGCCCATCGTGGATCAAGAAACGACCCTCCCACTTTCGCCCCAATGCATCCAGTCTTGAGATTGCAATTGGCCTCAGTTGAAAGCTGTCGCGCGCGATCCATTCGACCGTTTCTTTAAGATGCCAGTCGAGTATTCCCTCGTGTGGAACTAGATCGGTCATCTTCACCTTCAGGATTTCGAGATTTGGGCCTGCCTGCTGTTTGCTCGTGGTAGGGGTCAATGTGAATTTGTAACGTTACCGACTGTTCATTTGGTATTTAAGATGATGAGCTCTGCCTTTAGAACCCTCTGGGGAAACTCAAAATATAAGCCAAAATCAGGATTGGTTTCGGAAAAGTTGTTGAACGGAAAAGAACAGCAGCAGCAAAAAAGGAGACGAACGATCTCAAGGGCCGCGCCGGGCGATTTTTTGAAAACTGGACTCACTTTCGACGATGTCCTTCTCGTGCCCAAGTACTCGGAGATCAGGTCGCGGAAAGAGACTCTTACTACGACTCGCCTCACGAAGGACATCGCGCTGAATATTCCTATAATTTCTGCAAACATGGACACCGTGACCGAAGCTGACATGGCGGTTGCGATGGCGCGGGAAGGCGGCATCGGAATAATCCACCGGTTCATGAGCCTCGAAGAACAGGCTTCGCAGGTGATGAAGGTGAAAAGGACAGAGAGCATACTAATTGAAAAACCCTACACCCTCAGCGAGACCGCGCTTGTATCCGACGTAAAGAGGCTCATGAGCGAGCGAAACGTCGGTGGCATTTTGATCGTATCCGAAGCTGGAAAGCTCAAGGGAATTGTTACGACCCGAGACATAAGGTTCCACGAAGATCAAAGTAATGTTAGAGCGATAGACGTGATGACAAAGCGGAATGATCTTGTCGTTGCGCCCAAGAAGACCTCCATCAAAAGAGCACTGGAGATCATGCAGGAAACAAAGATAGAAAAGCTCCCGCTCGTAGATCGCGACGAGAAGCTCGCTGGGCTCATCACGGCGAAGGACATTTTGAAGAGGAAGCAATTTCCCAACGCGACAAAGGACGCAAAGGGTCGGCTCCGCGTGGGCGCTGCAATAGGCGTCAAGGGAGATTTCCTAGAGCGCGCGAAGGAACTTGTTGAAAGAGTCGAGGCAGATTGCCTTGTGCTTGATATAGCGCATGGACACAGCCTGCACGCCATCGAAGCAATCAGTAAGATCAAGAAGACGATTGGAAAGAATGTGCCGCTGATTGCCGGGAACGTCGCGACAAAAGAAGGTGCCGCTGACTTGATCAAGGCCGGAGCGGATTCAATCAAGGTGGGCGTGGGGAGCGGCTCGATATGCATCACGAGGATAGTGACCGGCTCTGGAGTTCCGCAGCTCACCGCGATTTCTGACTGCAGCAGAATCGCGAGAGATTATGGCGTAACACTCATCGCAGACGGCGGAATCAGAAACTCTGGCGACATTACAAAGTCGCTCGTCGCGGGCGCAGATACCGTGATGGTCGGAAGCTTGCTCGCCGGGACTGATGAAAGCCCGGGAGAGATCGTCTACCGCGGAAACTATCGATACAAGGTGACCCGCGGCATGGCCTCCACTTCCGCTAGGAAAGATCAGCTTGCGCGCGAGGGAAAAGCGGACGAGCAGCAGGAAGACCTCGGCGATTACGTGGCAGAGGGTGTGGAAGCGATAGTCCCTTACAAGGGCGGCGCAGTTAGCGTTGTACGGCAGCTCGCCGGGGGACTGCGCAGTGGACTCTCCTACTGCGGTGCGGGGAGCCTTGCGGAGCTGAGGAAGAACGCAGAGTTCATCAGGATCACCGAGGTGGGTTTGAAAGAAAGCATGCCGCATGACGTAAAGGAGTTGTGATATCGCTCCGCTGCAGAATTTGTTTCAAGAATGCCTTGTGGTTTTTGCACTTGCTTTATCAACATCTATTAATCTATCAACTTCGCAGACCGATATTCATCAAGCAGTCTATCAACTACAACTTCAGGAGCATGGTATTTACTTACGTACTCGATCCCTCGCTTTGCCTTGCTGAATCTATACTTCTCATCGACTAGCAAGTCTGGTATGTCCTTCAAACCAAAAAATAGGTCTTCATTGTGTAGCCATTCCTTGGTCCACCTGATTTCGCACATGACTGGTTTGCCCATCGCTATCGCCTCAAACCCCACGTGACCCGCAGTGCCCGAAATTACTTGGTCGAGGATAATATCAGCTTTAGAAAATAAGTTAGGCATTTCTGTATGCTTTACATCATAAGTCTTGTATTCGAATTTGTATCCTCGTTCTTTCAATTCGCCTAGGTATTTTTCTATTGTTGCAGTCCCCTTTTGCAGAATCCTATTCGAATTTTCGGGTGAGTGTAAGAGGAGCGGAACTTCGTTCCTCGGCGGAGCTATAGGCTTGAATGATTCCGTGTCGATAGGATTAGGAAATAGTTTTACCTTTCCTTTGATCTCGTCAGGTTTCTTATCGTAAAAATAACCTCCGGCCACAAGATCCGGCGTGCTTGCCAGGAACAGCGCGCCCCGCTCATGAGGAATCATTTTTCTTGATTCTCTGAGCTCATCTCCATGATAATGCCAGACGATTTTCTTTGGGCTTATTAGAAAAGGCGCTTCCTTCCATCGACCATGGAAGTGAACTACGTCGCTTGTAAGCAGTTCAAGATAGAGCTTTTGCTTGCTCACTACTCGGAGGTCAAAGAATCTACTTGGCGCTGTAACGTAGGCATTGGCATCGTAGCCTCTCTTCCTCAATTCTTTGGTTATGAGTGAGCCTGCCCCCACAATGCCTCCCACATGGGTGATCTTTTTTGCCATTATTTTTTCATGCACTTGATTTTCTAGCACACCAGGTTTCTCGTGCCGTTTTAGTCGCCGCGACTCCGTTTCTAATCCATATTCGAGCCCAATTGAAGTTTTCCAACGAAGGTGTTGCTTTGCCTTATTTGAACCGGGCTAGAAGTCTGAGGGATTACGAACAATATATCCTTCCCCGTCGATAGCGTGAGCTCTCGGTTTATTCTTGCGCAACCCTGAATTACCTCAGAATCCGAAATTGGCCGCCGCACTTTTGGTCGTTTGAGCAAAAATCCTTTATCTTCGACTTTACCCCAATTCCTAGATTGAAGACTCTAGCGACATCTTGATCTTCAATAGCAATCATATGCGCTCTAACTATGACTTGTGCATGGATAAAATCTTCCTTGCATCACGGAAATTCGTTCGGCGAGATTTTTGACCAGAAACAACTTTTTCGCGATAGTGGATTGCAATATGCCGAATTACAGTTCAAAACTTGAATCGAATGGAGTTCGAAATTGCAAAATCCGATGCAGTTCCAGAATGCTAGAGGACGCTCTATTCTCAGAGGAAGATACACGGATGGAGTGATAGGGTTTAAGCCACGACCAAAAAGTAAAGAAGTCACACTTGAATTCAGCAAGTGGGAAAAATAGTGAAGGTGGTAGATGTGTCGAAAAACGGAGTTTACATCTTCGACTTGGACGGGACGCTAGTAAATCTGCCAGTGAACTGGCGAAAGTTAAAGGAAGAAATAGCTGACAAATTCGGAATTGAAAACCGACTCCCTCCGCTCTATCAGATATTGAACGAGTATTTCGCCAATCGCCCCGATCAACTGAAGATAGCTTTTGATATGATGGATCAGCATGAATTGAAAGCTGTGCAAGACGCCGTGTTGATTGATTGCGCGCTGGACGTTCTTGACCGCGTGGCCGTAAACTCCAGACTAGCTTTAGTTACTTTGCAGGGAAGAGCAGCGTGTAACGCGCTACTCAAGAAGTTTGCCTTGGGTCGCTTTTTTGAGATGATCCTGACCAGAGAAGATTCTCTTGATCGAGCTAAGCAAATCGGCATAATAATTGAGAAGATGAGCGTCTCAGCTAGGGACGCAGTAATGGTCGGGGACAGAGACAACGACGTTATTTGTGCAAGGCAGGTTGGATTGGCTTGCGTGCTTATCGGAACAAGGGATTCCCAAACTGCTCCCGCATTCAGTTATCCTAGCATGAAGCAATTCCTCTCTACGCTTTAACTCGAAGCTATTCGCTCTCGCGAAAAAGTTGGTAGTA
>JBOGRL010000130.1:0-2726 GCA_050749505.1 Nitrososphaerales archaeon | reverse complement strand
GTATTATTCAGGGGGCTCTGCTGCTAACCCACTGGCGGCATTCTATACGCCGTACTATCCCGCGCTGATTGCTTCCATCAGCAGCAGTCCTCTGGTGTGGACTCTGATTCTAGTTGGCCTGACGTTTGGAATATTCCAAGTAATTTTGATCGTATATTTTGCTTCAACGAGAATAATGCTGGCATCTTCGATTGACAGGGTTTTGCCTCAAAAGATATCGTACGTCAACCAAAGGACTCATTCTCCTTTGGTTGCACTCTTGATTTCTGCTCTAGGCTCAGAAGTATTCCTGTATTTGATAATTTACCAATCAAGCTTGTTATCGTATTTTGATACTGCGGGCCTCGCTACTCAAATTGCATATATCTTGATCAGCGTTACCGCGATTCTGTTTCCGTTCAGAAAAAGAGACATATTTGAAAATTCGCCCGCCGGCAAGTACATGATAGGAGGAAAAATTCCACTGATATCTGTTCTTGGAGTGATTGCACTTGGTGTGAATCTTTTCATAGGATGGATTTTCATCTTCGGCCCGCCGCTGGGGACTCTTTCATTCTATGCGGTACAATCAATTGAATTCGTCTCCGGAATATTCATTGCTTGTCTACTCGTCTATGCCCTTGCGTGGGCAATCAGGAAAAATCGAGGGATAAACTTGACACTATCCTTCTCAGAGATTCCTCCAGAGTAAAACTCAGGCTCTGCCAAATTCAAGCGCGAGTGTTGCAAGAGATAAAGCACCGAATTTCAACACATCCTCGTCCACTTTGAATTTTGAGCTGTGGTTGGGATACGTGCACCCCTTTTTCTCGTTTCTAGTCCCGAGATAATAAAAAGTTCCAGGAGCTTTTTGGAGGAATCTCGCAAAGTCTTCCGCCCCAAGCTTTGCGTTGATGCTTACTGTCTTCGTCTCCTTGATCGTTTTTAACACTCCGGCTACCCGCTCGGTAACTTTTTCATCGTTGTAGGTTACCGGATATGCGTCTTGTTCAACCGCTAATTCGTATTTGGCACCAAAAGCTCCACAAACCTCTTTGGTGATCTGAGTGAGGTATTTCTTGGCCGTCCTTCTGGTTTTCTCGTCAAGAGTCCGGATGGTACCTTGCATCACGGCGTCATTCGGAATCACGTTATCCTTCGTGCCAGAGTGTATGCTGCAGATGGACAATACGAAGGGTTGTATTGGATCGATGATACGGCTGGAGATTCCCTGCAGCGAATTGATCAGTTGGGCCGAAATGAAAATGGGGTCTATAGTTTCATGAGGCCTTGACCCGTGGCCGCCTCTACCGATGATTTTGATTTCAAACCTGTCAGGAGTTGCCATAAATGGACCAGGTTTGATCCCAAAGGTTCCTGAAGGATATTCTCCACCGATGTGCAGTCCAAATACATAGTCCACCCGTGGATTCTCCATTACTCCAGCGTTGATCATAGGTTTAGCTCCTCCTTCACCACCATTTTCCTCCGCTGGCTGGAAAAAAAATTTCACAGTTCCGCTCACATCTTCTCTATTCTTAGCAAGAAGCGCTGCCGCGCCAAGAAGCATTGCCACATGAGTGTCGTGCCCGCAGGCATGCATCACCCCCATGTTCTTTGATTTGAATGGGACGTCAACTTCTTCAGTTACAGGAAGAGCATCCATATCAGCTCGGAGTGCAACCACCTTGCCCTGTTTTGCTCCTTCGAGTGTTCCGACAACACCCGTACCACCCACTTCAGTCTTGACTTTGATGCCAAGCTCGCGCAACTTTTGCGCAACTAGTTTCGCAGTTTTGATCTCGTTGTATGAAAGCTCGGGATCGGAGTGAATTTTTCTCCTGATTCGTATTATTTCAGGTTCAAGGTCTCGGACCTGCTTAACGAGCGACTGCATGAGATTCGTCTTTTTCCAGGAAGGATAAAATGTATTCCTTCGAAGGATAGAGTGCTTGATTGTTCCAAAAACCTTAGGAAATGCCGATCAGCTACTGGAAAAACTAACCGCGGGTTCTTTAGTCCACAAATGACATTCTGAATTCAATTATTCATTGAATCCACGCGCTCGATCAGGCGCTTTAGATCATTCCTTCATGTAATCTCTTTACGAAACAGGTTTGCGAAAAAACGACAACAGTAGTCGATGTTGAAGTGGAATGATTGCTTTTCGGCATCTCTCGCGCACACACAACTCTGCCGTCGACTCTCTACTTTCGGTTCATCCAGGCCAGAAAATGCAAAACATTTCTTTACAAGAAGTGCGTTTGTGATCAGTTAATGCTAGAATAATCCTACTGCTGAAATATCTCGAATATGCTACGAGACTTCCGATATAAAGAATGTCGCAAATATTCACCGTCGAGTCAAGGGGAAAGCAAACGAATCCGAGTAGATTCAAAAACAGAAGTAGAATGGAAATCGTAGCAGCCATCCTCAATATCGGAAGAACCGGCGCGCTGAAGACCCACCTGATGTACAAGGCAAATTTGAGTTACATGGTCGTGTCGCAGTATCTCGGATTCTTGACCTCAAGTGATCTGATCAAAGAGGTATTCGACGAGCAAGGAATGGCAAAGCTTTACCAGACAACTCCCAGAGGGCTAAGATACCTCGAGGTATACGAATCCCTTCAGAGCTTGGCTAGCATCGACTCGCAGAAAAAGATCGTGGAAAAGACTAACTTGTTCGGCTAGTCCTTCGGCAGAACTGGAGATTATTGAACCCCAAAGCAAAAAGTGCTGGGGGTA